>JBATLU010000408.1:0-2080 GCA_049289475.1 Pontixanthobacter sp.
CTCATCCACCGCGTCCGCCGCCGCAAGCTGCACCGCACCGAGCGCTGCTGCCAGTGCGAATGACCAAAGGGCGGGCTTCATAAGTTGTCGCGTGCTCATACAGTAAAAGATGGAGGAGATTCCGCACGAGCGCAAGCAAGCGCATGGCGGAGGGATAAGCCTCAGCTAGCGCGGCGGATAGGGGAGAGCAGCGCCGTGATCATAGCTGATGCTTTCTGACAGGCAGAACCGGGCATCCTCGCCAGTGCAGCCCGGCGCGGGAGAGGCGCGCTGCGCTCTTCGTGGCTTCGTGGCTTCGTGTGGGAATCTTGCTGGGGTTCGCACGAATACACGAAGTCACGAAGATGATGCGCCTAGCTGCAATCTTCCTTTGCGCGGAAAAGCTTGGCAGTTCGAGGGACGGATAATCGTTGAAAACTTGTCTGAAACCTCGATGGTGTGGAAGGGGCGAATTAAATTACCTTGAATGATTGGGTCTGGCACAACGATGCCTTCAGCATCAAAGGTCAATTCCTTGTAGAAAATACTTGAATCTCCCTTCTTCTCAAGGCTCGAACACTAAAAAGGGTCGCGACTATCGATTCATTTGGCAGGGTGTACAAGCATCCATCCCAGATGCCTTTGCTGATCCCAAACAGTTCTCAATTCAGAAGGGTATCGGCGTATCTACGCTTCACGAAGTTCTGCCCGAAGTGGTCGAACTGGTCAGATATAACGGGAAATCTTTTGCTGAAAAAGACTCTTGAGTGCGAACTCTGCTCCGAGTTGCCCGAAATCAGCTAATCTAAGAATATCTTCCAATTTGAATGGGGGTGCTCAAGCACCCCCAATTCACTATTCCGCCGCGACAGCACCCTTGCCGTCGTCGCCAAACAAGCCAGGGCCGTCATCCTCGACTTCATTCGCCGCTTCGCCGGTTTTGGCCTTGTTGCGGTTGTCGAAGCTGGACCAGACGTCTTGCCAATTGCCTTTGGTTGCGCCCTTTGAATATTCGGTGGCGCGTTGTTCGAAGAAGTTGGCGTGCTCAACGCCGTTCAGCAGCGGGGCGAGCCATGGCAGCGGGTGGTCCTCGACCATATAGATCGGCTGGAAGCCCAATTGGCCCAGCCGCCAGTCGGCGATGTAGCGGATGTATTTCTTGATTTCCTTGGGCGTCATGCCCGGCACCGGACCATCTTCAAACGCCAGATCGATAAAGGCATCTTCCAGCCGCACGGTCTTTTGGCAGGCGTCGATAATGTCTTCCTTGACCGCCTTGGTGAGGCAGCCGCGTTCCGCACAAAACGCGTGGAACAGGCGGGTGATGCCTTCGCAGTGCAGGCTTTCGTCGCGGACCGACCAGCTGACGATCTGCCCCATGCCCTTCATCTTGTTGAAGCGCGGGAAGTTCATCAGCATGGCGAAGCTGGCGAACAATTGCAGCCCTTCGGTAAAGCCGCCGAACATCGCCAGCGTGCGTGCGATATCCTCATCGGTATCAACGCCGAATTCCTGCAGATAATCGTGCTTGTTCTTCATTTCCTCATATTCGAGGAACATGCCGTATTCGCTTTCGGGCATACCGATCGTGTCGAGAAGATGCGAATAGGCCGCGATATGGACGGTTTCCATGTTGGAGAACGCGGCGAGCATCATCTTGACCTCGGTCGGTTTGAACACGCGGCCGTATTTTTCGTGATAGCAATCCTGCACCTCGACATCGGCCTGGGTGAAGAATCGGAAAATTTGCGTGAGCAGATTACGCTCGTGATCGGACAGGTTCTGCGCCCAGTCGCGGCAGTCCTCTCCCAAAGGCACTTCCTCCGGCATCCAGTGGATTTGCTGCTGCCGTTTCCAGAAGTCATAGGCCCATGGATATTCGAAGGGCTTGTAGGTCTTTCGGGCTTCGGTCAACGACATGTTGTGGTTCCTCGGATTTCGGTCAGCTGCTTAGCATACAGAATCAGAGACAGGAATCGAGTGCAAGCGTAAAGTTTGTTTGTTGATAAATTGTCGCAGTTTTTGCTTGCGCGGGGCGCCAGCTGGCGCGACTCGCGGATGCAGGCGGGGCGGGGCGCGTTTGGGCTTCACCAAGCCTGAC
>JBATLU010000409.1:0-3940 GCA_049289475.1 Pontixanthobacter sp.
TTGATAAACTCTTTGGAGCCAAGAAACCGTTTAACGAAGGTATCTCTATCGCTTTTTGATAGCGCAAGTTGCGCGATTTCTGCTTGGGAAGCCGTTAAGTGTCCACCGTCATCAGCTTTATTACCAAAGTCCATTTGCGAAACTTCAGTCAACGGTTTCATCGCTTTCTCTACAATCGTGTTTGGAGACGCAAGCAAGTAGGGGTTTATGTTTTCAACTCTGCGAACTCGAAAGCCCTGAATGGAATCATCATCTGCGGAAAATAGTAGTCGACCACCTTGATTCTGAGTGGAAATACCCACGATTACCACAGTGACCCCAGCATTATGGCTCGCAAGGTTAGACCATTTGAACGACTGGTGGGCGAATACTATTTCGTTTCCCGTTTCGAAAATTAGACGCCAGAGGAACGGCACCTGCTGTCCTTGACAAACTGAGTTTGTTGACACGAAAGCAGCTACGCAAGGCGTTGATTTTCCAAAGTCCGCAGCCTTCATCAACCACCCAGCAACATAATCGAGAGCTTTCCAAGTGTTCGTTCGATGAGAGAAAATTCGTCCTAAATCCTCTTTCTGCTCCTTCGTTTGCCAAGTTGATCCGAGATAAGGCGGGTTGCCACAAATGTATGTTTCACCGCCCTCATTCTCAAAATCGATCTCTGATTGATCAAGAGGGGTATCATAAAGATCGTCGCTTGTGACCTTCACCGCCGCGCCCGTTGGTGGGCAAATATTCAGCCAGTCTAACCTCAACGCGTTGCCACATGTGATCCAGTTTTCAGAATTAAGTGGGAGAAACTCAGCTAGTGCCTCCTGCTGACCTCGATAGGTCACATCGCATTGATACTCGGCGATGATAAGCGCAAGCCTTGCGATCTCGGCAGGAAAGTCGCGCAGTTCGATCCCGCGAAAATTGGTCAATGGAATGTCGCTGCGGCGCTCGGGTTCGCTGCGCAGTTCGTTAATAACGAACTCGATTGCTCGCATTTCCTTGTAAGCAATAACAAGGAAGTTGCCCGATCCGCAGGCGGGGTCAAACACCCTGATCCGCGCCATGCGGTTGCGCAGGTTCAGCAGTTTGCGCCCATTGCCGCCTGCTTCTTCCAGCTTCACCCGAAGGTCATCAAGGAAGAGCGGATTGAGCACCTTCAAGATGTTTGGCACGCTGGTGTAATGCATGCCGAGCGATCCGCGCTCTTCATCATCAGCGACCGCCTGAATCATCGACCCGAAAATGTCGGGATTGATCTTCGTCCAATCGAGATTGCCGATGTGGATCAAATAGGAGCGCGCGATCTTGGTGAAGCGCGGCACCTCGACATCACCGCTGAACAGTGAGCCATTCACATAAGGGAACTGCTTAGCGTAGCGCGGGATGCCTTCCAGCTTGCGGTCCGCTAGCTTGGTATCCATCGCGCGGAAACACTCGCTGATAATCGTGTGTGCATCCGACGCATCGCCAGAACTCATCTGCTGAACGGTTTTGGTGAATAGCCCATCACCAAGGAAGATGTCCGTATCCTCTGCGAAGAAGCAGAAGATCAACCGCGCCATGAAGTGGTTCATGTCTGGACGGCGCTCGTCCGAAGCCCAGTCGGGGTTGTCTTCGAGCAGGCGGACATAAAGCTTGTTCAGCCGACCAGTCGCGCGGATGTCAAAGGAGCTTTCCTCGATCTCCTTGACCGTGGTGATGCCCGCAAGCTGGAGGAAGAAGCCGAAGTGATCGGGCAGTTCGGCATAGGTGCAGACCAGCGGCTCCCCGCTGCCCATATTCTGCGCCTGAATAATCTCGCCGTCGGTTGCGAGCACGAACTTCGCCTTGGCAGAGGCGGTCTTCGGGCTGTCACGCAGCGCCGCAATCGTTTCATCGACCGAACCGACATCGCAAGTGGCGATGTGGATGTTGTTGCGATTGAGCACGCCGCCAATATCCGACTGGTTCTGGCTACCAGATTTCAGCCGCCTGATCGCCGCATCGGATGTGTCGAACGCTAACAGGAACTGAAACGGGAACTCCTCACGGTCGAACGACTGCTCGACCAGGGCTTCTACGGCTTCTTCGATTTCGACGGGACTCATGGGACGGTGATAGGGCGGTAGCTTCACTTCGCCAATAGAGCAGAACTGGTTGTAATCACTCGGCTGGCGGCTAAGGTTATCCGCATGGGGGCTTTATGAACAAGTATCTGCTTGCTGTGATGGCCAGTTTTATGGCGGCAGCATTGGTTTTGACAGCCTATTTTACTTTCACACGCATGACTGAAGATGCGGCGATGACGGAAGCCGAGCCAGATGGCCCTGTGGTCAATGCGTTTGAATCAACCCCTCTAGAGGCATCGGCTCAGGGCGCATTGGATGACGCAGCCGATGACTCAGCGCCATCAGAGATTTCTCCTGCGCTTTCCGATGTGCCGCAAGTTGTGAAGCTCAATGGTGCGTGGATTGAAGGTTGGTGGGCTGAAGATGGTCCCTGCATTGGGGACGGCGGAGAACGATTTGTGGCAAACGGGGAATGGTATATCTGGGCGAATAGTGGAGACTGGATTATTGAAGGCAAAAGGCTGACAATCCGCGAGACTGTTCACGAAGTCGACACCGTCTCAGGAGAACCAGAACCGATCGATCCGCCGATCGTCCATACTGGAACCATAGCAAATGCGGAACAAAATAGCTTCGAATTCCGCACAGCTTCTGGCGTTAGACACATGGTAAGGTGCGAATAGCTTATGCAAGGTAATCGTTACGGAAGGTCAGGCTTGCTACTGATCATATTTTCGCTGCTCGTCATAATTCTAGCATTCAATTCGAAAACAACGGCTCCATTGTCGGACACCTTAAACATCGGCCTACTTCAAGACCAATTGATGCTCATGAACTTCGGCATTGGCTTATTGATCTGCGGGGTACTGCTCGTCGGCTTTGGTGGCGTTATCGCGCGGATGCCGAATCCAAGCTATGCGGACAATGCCAACGCAGTAGATGAAGAGTATGTCGAAACGGACGAAGAGAAAGAGGAACGCCACCGCAAGCTTGCAGTCGGAGTGATAGCGAGCATCGCGGCTATCGTCCTCTTGGTGATCCTGAATGACCAAGGTTTGGTCTAGATGGCAGAGGAAGCGACGAAAATGACCGTAGCCTTTTCGCTTGTTGGCTCAATGTCGCTCCCAGTAAATCACTCACAACGGGCACTATGAGCGGCGCATCTTACAATGGTTACCCATGGAAGCAGCGGGCAGGTATCTTGCGCGCTTATCATCGCGGTGACGCTGGACCAGATTTCACGCTTGATGGAAAACCATGCGGTCTTTGCGGCGATCCCGACCGCGCACCTAATGAATGGCATTCAGAAGACTATTCCGAACCATATAGCTTCGAGCCTCCCCAGTCGTATCCTGTCTGCAAATCCTGCCACAGCCGCCTTCATAAGCGCTTCCAGCGTCCGTCCGAAGAATGGGACTTGTTTTGCCGTCATGTCGAAGCGGGAGGCTACGGACGCGAGTTTGTAATTCTATATCCAACAACGAAACGCGCGGAACTGTGCGCTAGGATTGCGGACGGTCAATTGGTTGAAATTGCACCAATCAGGTCGCAATTTGCTGAGCAAACATGGTGGCGCGATCTCACACTTGATCCCGAATCATTGGAAGCACCATGGGCACGCCCACGTCCGCTTCGCGCTCGCCCAGACGAAGCTGCATATCGCTATGCTATCGAGCAGGCGAAGCTCTCGGAAATCGAGCGGGCAATATTGTCATACCACGCAAATGCCTATCGCCGAACCGTGACGATGCGAAATATCGCCACTGAAGTGCTCGGAAAGTCCAACTCATCTGCTGCCAATTTAGCTTACGGGGGATTGGCTAGACGGATAGCTATGCATTTAGATTTCGTGCCCGACAAACGAGCAGATGGAACTCCGTTTTGGATGAGCGCATTAGTCG
>JBATLU010000410.1:0-8646 GCA_049289475.1 Pontixanthobacter sp.
CGTTGTGGTGGAAGCCGACGGCCAGTGCAATTGCTGCAAGGACGCGTTGGCGCGACTGCCTAGCGAATGGTGGCCCGGTGCCGAAGGCGAACGGCGCATGGCGGCGCTGGTCGGGCGGCTGAAGGAGGAAGGCAAGGGCAAGCGCTACGACGCGCTCGTGGGGCTGAGCGGCGGCGTTGACAGCGCCTATCTGGCGCACCATATGGCGGTGCAGCGCGGGCTTCGGCTCCTCGCCGTCCATGTCGATGGCGGTTGGAACAGCGAGCCCGCGGTTCACAACATCGAAAAGCTGGTCCGCGCCCTCGATCTGGACCTGATCACCTATGTCGTCGAATGGGACGAGATGCGCGACGTTCAGCGTGCCTTTCTGCGCGCCGGGGTGCTCAACCAGGACTTTCCCCAGGACCACGCCTTTTTCGCGATGCTGCTGCGGATCGCGCGCGATTACGACGTTCGGTCGGTCCTGTCGGGCGTGAACTTTGCGTCGGAAAATCTCCATGTGCCGCACGACGCTCCGAGTTCGACCGACGGGAAGCATGTCCGCGACATTCACCGGCTGTTCGGTGAACGGCCGCTGAACAGCTATCCGATCATGACGATGGCCGAGTATCTGTGGATAACGAAGGTCCGGGGCATTCCAAAGCGCTACCGGCCGCTCGATTATCTCGAATATGACAAAGAAGTTGCGCGGCGCGAGCTGGAAGCCACCTATGGCTGGCGCGACTATGGGACGAAGCACAGCGAGTCCCGCTTCACCAAATTCTACCAGGAAGTATATCTTCCGCGGAAGCAGCGGTTCGACAAGCGCCGGTTGCACCTGTCTTGCCTGATCATATCAGGTCAGATGACTCGCGACGAGGCGCTTGCCGAGCTGGCGACGCCGATCATTTCCGACCGCCAGGCTGAGCGCGACACACGGTTCGTCGCCAAAAAGCTGAACATGGAGCAGGCCGAGCTCGAGACGCTGATCGATGCCCCTCTCGTGCCGCACGATGCGTACGGTAGCGATAAGCGCGCTACCGACTGGTTGCTGCGGCTGCGTTCCCGCGCGCGCCGCCTGGTCGCAGCCAGTCGATGAGAGGCCCCCCGCCCGCCTTCGCCCGCGACATCGTATCCGCACGCATCAGCCTCGCCGTCGCCGATCGCAGGTTTACCCTGTTCGGCAATCTGATGCTTGCGCTCGCGGTGGTCGGCTATCCTCTGTCCGCGGCGGTGTCGCAGCTGATGGGAGCGGAGTCGAATGTCATCAACATCGCGTTCCGGGCGACCATCCTGGCCTCTTCGCTGTTGCTGGGGATCTGGTCGCTTATGCGCGGCCAGTATCGGTTCGACGGGTTGCTGCTAGTCTTCCTGACGATCTACACCGTCCGTATGGTATTGGACCTCGCCTATTCGGGTTTCCCCGACATCGAGGACGATTTCCAGTTCTACGTCGCGACCACGCTGGCGCCGACGCTGGCGCTGGGCGCGGGGCATGTCTGGTACGAAGAGAGGACCTGCGCGCGGTGGATCGCCGGGATCGGCGGCTTCGCAGGGGTGCTGATCACCTATACGCTGATCTTCAATCCCGACACCGCGTTGCTCGAGGCGTTGGGCGATCGCGCCGCATTCAAGTTCCTGAACCCGATCTCGATCAGCTATCACGGGCTCTACATTGCTGCCGCGGCGCTTATCCTGATCGCCAGCCCCGGCGGGCCTCGTAAGATTCTGATCTGGGGAGCCGTTGCCGGGCTCGGCGGCTATCTTCTGGTTGCGGGCGGATCGCGCGGACCGTTCGTGGCGCTGGTGTTGGCGGTCGGCCTCACCAGCATCGCGAACACACGCACGGCTGGCACCTATGCAATATTGGGCATCGGAGTGGTGGTGCTGCTCGTCGCGGTTGGAGCACCCGAGCTGATTGTGCAGCGCTTCCTGTCGGCGGGCGATGACGCTTCCTCGCTCGAACGGTTCAATGCGATCCAGCTGTCGCTGCAGGCCGCGATCGACCACCCGCTGCTCGGCTATGCCTATATCGAGCCGATCACCGGCAATTATCCACACAATTTGCTGATCGAGGCGGCGATGGCGCTGGGAATGGTAGGCGCCGCGCTGATGCTGTGGATGGAAGTGTCGTTGATAATCTCAGCTTGGCGGCTGGCGCGGCGCGGAGAATGGCTTCTTCCGTTTCTCGCGGCGACCAGTTTCGCTAACGCTTGGATTTCCGGAGCGATTTGGGGCTCCGGGCTGTTTCTTGCGATCTTGTGGATCGCGCGGGGTCGGGTACGGATGCTGACTTCGCTCCAGTCTCGACGCGCCCCGCGGAGAACGTGAACCGTCGGGCGTATGAATCGAGCCAGAAAGCCTGAGATCAATGCGAGTATTCCAAAACAGCGGGATTTGCCAGCTTGTCGTAGCGGGCAGCGATGCGGCGGAAGTCTTTGAGGCGGCAAAACATGGCCTAGGAAGTGTTGACAAAGAGGATTCCCAAATCGCGTAGGTTCTGATTCAAGGTAGCTTTTAGGGAGGCTAGCTTGATCCGTGGTTTGATGAGCGACGAGGAATGGGCTGCCTTGAGCCGTTCGTGATCGAGCGCGGTGCGCGCAGCAGGCGGCGTCCGAGGGATCACCGCCTTGTTCTGGATGGGATTTTCTGGATTGCGCGGACGGGTGTTGCCTGGCGCGACCTGCACGAGCATTTCGGCAAATGGTCATCGGTTTACCGCCAGTTCCGGCGCTGGACGCTGTCCGGCTTGTGGGAGCTTCTCCTCGAAGCGTTCAACGAAAGCGGCGGTGGCAACCCCAGCCTGCGACAGCACAATAATCCGGGCACACCACTGTTCAGCCGGCGCTAAAGGGGGACTCCGCGCCAGGGTCTTGGCCGCTCAAAAGGTGGCTTTACGACCAAGATCCATCTCCGCATCAATGCGCTGGGCCTGCCCATAGCGGTGGCGGTGACCGGCGGGGAAGCCTCCGACTTCAAAGGATATATGCCGGTCATGGATGCCGATGGACCAGCGCCCAAGGTGCTGCTTGCCGACAAGGGCTATAATGCTGACTTCATTCGCGAAGATATGGAGAAGCGCGGCGGCACTGCCATGATCCCGACAAAGCGGAACCGGCTGATCCAATTACCCGTCGATGCCGCAATCTATGCGCTGCGCAACATGGTCGAACGCTGCTTCAACAAGCTCAAGAACGCCCGCAGACTGGCAACCCGCTACGACAAAACCGCAGACAGCTACCTCGGCTTCGTCCACATCGTCTCAATCCGCCTCTGGATGCGTCAATTTGTCAACGCCTCCTAGACCCGCCAGCGATCCTTGTATCGGCGCTCGTCATACTGGACCAGGCGTTTGCGGTTGCGCCGTCCTGGGATCACTGGGATCGAGCCCTGCTCGCTCAAGGCGGCCCTGATGCGGTTCGAGTCGTAGCCACGGTCGGCAATTACCCGCTACATGCCGATATTTTCGCCGATCAGCAGGTCAGCGCCCTTCACATCAGATGTATTGCCGGGTGTCAGGACGAGGCGGAGTGGTCGCCCGAGGACATCGACATGGGCGTGTATCTTCGTGGTCCGGCCGCCACGCGAGATGCCAATGGCATTGGCCCGCGCCCCCCCTTTTGCGACACCGGCAGACCGGTGGGCCTTGATGTAGCTGCTATCGATCTGGCCTGTTTCCACGATCCAGCCTTGCTCCGTCAGCGCCGTCAGGATGCGCGTCTAGGGGCCCCCGCTCCAACGGTTCCAGCGATTGTTGACCGTCGTCGAAGGACCGTATTTGGAAGGGCGGTCCGCCCAACGACCACCGCATTTGAGCATGTGGTTGTTGCCCGATATTACCCGCCGATCATCGACGCGCCGCGCTCCGGGCTGGTTCTTAGGCAAGTGTGGCTCAATCGCTGTCCACGCTTCATCCGACGACCAGAACAACGAACGCGACATTCCCAACAGACTCAAACCTCAGCGGAGACCCCCTGAATCAATGTGCACGCAGATTTTCACGAGGCTGATTGGGTTTGGACCCTCGTGACAGTGGGAGAACAGGCGAGGAACCGCGCGGCTGGATGTGCCGGAGGAGAGATGGGTACCTGGCATGGTCGTAGCTTAGGAGGGCATGACTAAAATGCGACTATTTCAATGTACCACCTTGTACCCCGGCTATCTTAGCCGTTTGAACAGATTGGCTCGGTTTGAAAACACTTTTGCGGAACGTCAGGCCGTGTTCCTTGCCGATCGACATGGCGCACCGCACTTCCTGAAGCCTATCCTTGATCGGGATCCTGTAGCATTCGAGGCAAACGTCAACGACCATGTCCACCAACGAATGTGGGCCAGAGAGAACGGGATGGCAGGACAACCTGACCCGATCGAGATTCTCCTTGCGCAAATCGAACATCATCGGACCGAGGTTCTTTATAGCATGGACCCGGTTGCGCTGCCGACCTCCTTCATACGCCGCTTGCCCAGCTGTGTGAAAAAGACGATTGGTTGGCGCGCGGCCCCAACGAAAGGCGCGGATTTTACGGCCTATGATCTGATTGTATCGAACTTCCCCAAGCTGCTGCAGGAATACGAAGCCGCCGGCTGCCGGGTGGCGGCGTTCTATCCGGCGCATGACCCGCAGCAAGACCGCTACGCGGCCAATCAGGATCGTCCCGTCGATGCCGTGTTCGTCGGTAGCTACACCCGGCATCATGGCAGCCGAAATAGGCTGCTGGAGGAAATCTCCAAGATTGGAGACCGGTACAAGGTCGTGATCCACTTAGAGGCCTCCCGTCTGACAAAGCAGATCCAAGCAAGCCCTTTGCGATGGGTTCCCTTTCTCCCATACAAGCTGCCAGCCACACTGCAGAAGGTGGTACGCGAGCCGGTGTTTGGCGTCAGCCTCTATGAGGCGCTAAGCCGCGCCAAGGTCGTGCTTAATTGCTCCATTAACGACGCTGGCGAGGAGCGGGGCAACATCCGTTGCTTCGAGGCTATGGGTTGCGGCTGCGTAATGCTTTCGGACAAGGGGCGCTATCCGGAAGAGATGAGACCAGGAGATAACATGATGACCTATGACAATCCGCTGGACGCCATCACAAGGCTTGAGGAGCTGTTGGCCGACCCGACCCGCTTGCGCGAAATCGGTAACCGCGCCCATGCCAGTGTCTCCCGTTTTTACTCAAAAGAACGACAGCTCCAGGCGTTTTACGCTCTGGTGAGCTAAGAAGATGGGGTGCGCTCTTGGAGGACTGAGCCATGGATGCCGACTACTCGCTGCAATACAAAAAATACCACAACGCCTCGGATGCTCATTACTCTCGGATTGCGCAGTACCTATCGCGCCTCCTCGCCCCGGTCCTACACAAACTGCCAATGGACGCCAGTATCATGGACGTAGGCTGCGGGACAGGTCTTCTCGTAAACGCGCTGCAGTCCGCCGGATATCGCAGTGTGCGAGGTGTCGACATTAGCCCTCAACAGATCATGGAGGCGCAGCGCAGAAAGCTTCCGTGCGAAGTCGTTAGTCTATCCTATGTGCAAGACCTCGCTCGTACAGCGCCCGGGTCCCTGGATGCAATCTTCCTCATGGATGTCCTCGAGCATCTGGAGGTCGGCGGCCAAATTGACTTTCTGAGGGCTACGCGCCAACTCCTTAAGCCAGACGGATGCCTCGTACTCACCGTTCCCAATGCCAACTCGAACTTTGCGATGCGTTGGCGATACGGCGACTGGACACACACGGCTTCATTCACTGAGGACAGTCTGGAGTTCGTGCTGCGCAATGCGGGCTACACTTCGCTGACCTTTTATCCTTACGAATTCGGCGGCAAGGCGACGTTTCCCTACTTTCACAGTGTCTCGTTCTGGGTGCCGGTCGTCAGGAGCGTATTCCGACTAGTGCGCCGGATCGAAGCAATGGCTGAGCTGGGCCGCGCGGGTCTGAGTATACCGCTTTCCCTTAATCTGCTCGTCGAAGCCCGAGTCGGCGATGAAATCGTTTGATTTCTATGATACCCTTTTCGTGCGCTTGGTGGCGGAGCCGCGCGGCATTTTCCAGCTGGTGGAACACATGTTGGATCTGCCTGGCTTTTCCATGCGTCGCAGGTTGGCAGAGCGAGCCGTGTCAGCGCGCCTCGGCGCCCGAGAGATTACGTTGGCGGACATCTACGCTGAACCCGACCTAGAAGCCGACCGCTGGCAGGGGGCGATGGAGCTGGAACAGCGCCTCGAGGCGGAACTTCTTTCGCCCATCGCCGAAAACTTAGAGCGAGTCACAGGCCGCGACATGGTCGTGTCCGACATGTATCTGCCCGAGGCCTTCTTCCAGGCAGTTTTTGCTGATGCTTTGCCTTTGGATCGCCGGCCGACTCCGATTGTTTCTTCAATGGTAGGAAAGCGCAAGTCAGATGGACGGCTTTGGCAACATATCGTTCAGTCCGGAACGAAACCCGCGCTCCACATCGGCGACAATCTGGTGTCTGACGTCAAGCGGCCTAGACGCTTCGGAATCCCCTCGGAGCACTACCGAACAGCCCACCTGAACCGTTTTGAGAAGCACCTCCTTGGAGGAGGACTGAACGGTAGCGTAATGGCAGGGGTGGCACGTGGGACGCGATTATCAGCGCAGCTCTCCAAAGAAGAGCGTTGCATTTGGGGGCCACTAGTAGATGCCTTTGCGTCCGTCTTTGCGCCAGTAGTCGTCGGCTTCGTGGAGTACATCATCGCAGACGCAATGAATCGTGGAATTGAAGACATCTTCTTTCTCGCACGCGATGGTCAGATTCCGTTTCGTGTCGCCGAGAAGATCATCGAGCGGCGATCCCTTCCCTTGCGCTCGCATTACCTTTACGCATCTCGGCAGTCACTGCACATGGCCGGCTATAGTTCACCCCAGGCTGCGGCCTCGTGGCTTCTCGAAGACACCCCTGAGCTCTCCGTCGCCACTATCGCCTCGCGCTCTAACCTGTCTTTGGACATTTTCTTGGAGCCAGCTCGCGAGGTCAATATACATGACGTCGAGCGCCCTCTTCCGCGTCACCAGCGCAGCCGCCTGATCGAATTGCTTGAGAAAGAAGATGTTGCCAACGCGTTACAGCAGGAAGCCGATCGCCAATGGAAAGTGGCTAACGCATACTTCAGGGGGGCAGGATTACGACCCGGCTCATCAGTAGCAATCGTTGACGTCGGCTGGAACGGTCGGATTCAACGGTCCTTGCGATCTATCCTCGACAGGGATGGCCTTCCAGAGACTAGAATGATCGGCTACTATCTTTGCATGTCGAGCAAAGTTCAAACAACCGCTGCCGACGAGTTGATTGGCTTCCTACATGACCCCGATCTTTCACGCGGGCGCTGCCCCTTTGATGCGTACCGACCGGTAATCGAGGCTAGCCTATTCGCTGACCACGGCAGCACGAGAGGCTTCAAGTGGGACGAGCAGGCAGTCGTTGCCGATCTCGAACCGCCGCCGAGCTCAAACCTGCGTGAGGCTATACTGCGCCAGCAGGATACTATATTAAGGTTTACCGACTTGTTGCTTCGAGTGGAAGCGGTGACTGGCTATCATGTGCAGTGGGACGTCGACGCTTTGCGCAGTATACTGGTAAAATTTCTTAACGCTCCCTCAGTCAGCGAGGCACGTGCCTTCACCTGTCACGAGATAGACATCGAGCAGTTAGAGAAGATCAGCAAACCTTTGGTGGTTCCTCACCTGACCTGGCGCTCTTTTGCGCGGCGCCAGTCCCTCGGTCATTGGCCTGAGGGCAGTCTGGCGCTGTCGGGACGTCAGGGTGGCCTAATGCTCTTCCGCGTAGCGCGATTGCTATACGACTTCCTGAGGCGTCGAACCGCCCCAATTTTGAGCCGCACTTGAGCACAGCACCTGCCGGGCTGGGGCGTTAAGTTATTTTCTGCCCGCGAGGCCGACTGCGCGCATTACGAGACTTGTGCGCGGGTAGGTCTGGACTAGCCCGCATATGGACACGGCTTCAAGGCCGATGTCGGAGCCGATGCCGATACCTTCATCATAGTAGAAATTGCAGTCACCCCCGCGAATATCAACGACGTCAGGGCGAGCCCCCATGCGTTTCCCGAGAATTCCGGCGAGGTCTTTGCCGACAGCGCCTATCGCGGCAACCACGTCCGTGACGCCCTCCGCGCCCAGAGTGGTGTCCTGCGCATCGTCGCGGCCGGCATGTGGGGGCGAGACGAAGCCGAGACGATTCAAAAAATCAAGGATTGGAACCAGTCGATCCACCGGGTCTGTGGTCGGATCGAGAAGGTCTTCGGCACTTGGAAATGAAACTAGGGCCTGCGTCGGATGCGATGGCGCGAGATCGCCAAAGCCCCCTGCCAAATACACCTCACCTCCATCGCCTACAACCTCAAGTGCCCAATGAACGTTCTCACAGCCCCGGCATGAAGAGCGCCGCCATCCTAGCGAGGACCGGGAAATAGGAAGGCAAATCGCCAGAAAACCGCTGTATTTCAGAGTGCTACGTCCACCCGCGCACAGGTCTCACTATACTGTGAAAGTTTCGCCAAAGATGATGACGCACTGGCTTGCAGGCCCATTGCACCGCCAAGATCGAACCCGAAGAAGCGCATCCATGACAGCCGATCTCTGATCATGAACTCCATGCGCGCATCCGACAGATTATGCTACGCCTGAACCACCAGCAC
>JBATLU010000411.1:0-7237 GCA_049289475.1 Pontixanthobacter sp.
GCATCTCTGCTTCGGTTTTCTGGACCAGATCGCCGATATAAATGATGTTGTCGTTCTTGAGGCAATTGGCCGAACGGACCGACAGTTCCAGCTCGTCGACCTTCTTGAGAAGGTAACGGTTGAGCTGGTTCGCATCGTCTTCTTGCGGCTGAGCGGCAACGCCGATCATGGCCGAAGGAGCCTGCGGCACGCCGTCTTCGAAGTGGACGAACAATGTCAGCTGGTCCTGCAGAATGCGCGCCGAATAAGCGACTGCATCTTCAGGCGACACAGTGCCGTCGGTTTCAACCGTAAGGCTCAGCTTGTCGAAGTCGAGTTCCTGACCAACGCGGGCCTTCTCCACCTTGTAGCTGACCTGACGGACAGGCGAATAAAGCGAGTCGACCGGGATCAGACCAATCGGCGCATCGACCGGACGGTTCAGAACCGCAGGGACATAGCCACTGCCGATGTCAGCCGTCAGTTCCATGTTGAAGGTCGCGCCTTCATCGAGGTGACAGATCACAAGTTCCTTGTTCATCACTTCGATGTCACCGCTAACAGCAATGTCGCCAGCCTTGATTTCAGCAGGGCCGGTTGCGGAAAGCTGCAGCCGCTTGGGGCCTTCGCCTTCCATCTTGAGCGCGATTTGCTTCACGTTCAGAACGATGTCGGTCACATCTTCGCGCACGCCGGCAAGCGAGCTGAATTCGTGAAGGACGTTCTCGATCTTGATCGAGGTAATTGCAGCACCCTGAAGGCTCGAGAGCAAAACGCGGCGGAGCGCATTGCCGAGCGTGAGGCCGAAGCCGCGCTCAAGAGGTTCAGCGATAAAGGTAGCCTTGCGAGTCTTGTCGCCGCCTTCCTTAATCTCGAGGGTGTTGGGTTTCTTGAGTTCCTGCCAGTTCTTGGTGTTGACGGACATGAAATTCCCCTGGGTTCGAATGCGGACTGGACCGAAACGCTGAGTGATGGGCTCTCAACGCATCCGGTCCGGAAAAATTGGCGATCCCGTATGGACCGCCAGATAGTAACGGATCAGACGCGGCGACGCTTGGAAGGCCGGACCCCGTTGTGCGGGATCGGCGTAACGTCGCGGATCGAAGTGATCGTGAAGCCGACGGCTGCGAGACCGCGCAATGCGCTCTCACGACCAGAGCCGGGGCCCTTCACTTCTACTTCGAGTGTCCGAACACCGTGTTCGGCGGCTTTCTTGCCGGCGTCATCTGCTGCAACCTGTGCGGCATAAGGCGTCGACTTGCGGCTGCCTTTGAACCCCATGGTACCTGCGCTGGACCAGCTGATAGCATTGCCCTGTGCGTCGGTGATGGTGATCATTGTGTTATTGAAGCTGGCGTTGATGTGCGCGACGCCGCTTGAAATATTTTTCTTGTCGCGCTTCCTGATCCGGCCTGGTTCGCGTGCCATATTATCGGTATCCTATTTCTGAAAGAAGAGAGGGTAAGTGCGGAAACCCGCAGCTTACTTCTTCTTGCCCGCGATGGGCTTCGCCTTACCCTTGCGGGTACGGGCGTTGGTGTGCGTGCGCTGACCGCGAACGGGCAGACCATTACGATGACGAAGGCCGCGATAGGACCGAAGGTCCATCAGGCGCTTGATGTTCATCGCAGTGTCGCGGCGCAAATCACCTTCGACCTGATGTTCAGCATCAATCGTTTCACGGATCGAAAGGACTTCTGCGTCCGATAGATCCTGCACCCGGCGGGCGTGATCGATGCCAAGCTTGTCGGCGATTTTCACGGCCGTTGTGCGACCGATTCCGTGAATATAGGTGAGCGCGATGATAACGCGCTTATTTGTGGGGAGGTTTACCCCGGCAATACGAGCCACTTACTTCTCCATGCTCCACAGGGGATCACACTGATTTCCGCTTACCGGAAAGGGCGTGCCCCTATCTCATAGCGTTGTTTCATCAGCAGTTTCCGCTTTGCTAACGCAAAAAGTCCGGTTGGCGCAGATTTAGGCTGCGACCTGCCGGACCTGTTCGAAACTGCCGAATGAAGGGGGCGCTTAGATGGATTCGCCTGTTAGGTCAACAGGCAAACCACACCCACGCGCAACATAGTTAGTCACGAAAGAACAAATGGGTTGCACGCCGGAATATTCAAGGGGTTAAGGCCGGGTATCACAACCCGTCTAGACCCATTCCGGCGCGCAACATTTTCGTCAAACTTTAGACAACGCCAAATGCCAGCATGGCGTCAGCAACTTTCTTGAAGCCCGCGATATTTGCGCCCTTCACATAGTCGACATAGCCAGTGCCATCATCGCCATATTCGACGCATTTGCCGTGGATGCCTTCCATCAATTCGGTCAGCATGTCCCCCAGACGTTCCTGATTCCAGCTGATGCGTTCGGAATTCTGGCTCATTTCAAGGCCCGAAACCGCGACCCCGCCGGCATTTGCCGCTTTACCCGGGCCATAAAGGATTTTCGCATCGTGGAAGACGTGAACCCCTTCCAGCGTGGTCGGCATGTTCGCGCCTTCAGATACGCCCTGCACGCCATTGGCGACGAGGGCTTTTGCTTCGCTCTCGTTCAGTTCGTTCTGCGTCGCACAAGGAAGCGCCAGATCGCATGGCACATCCCACGGACGCTTGCCCTCGTGGAAGGTTGCGCCGGTGAAGTGGTCGGCATATTCGCTAATCCGTCCGCGTTTGACCGTTTTCAGGTGCTTGATCCAATCGATCTTTTCCTGCGTCATCCCGTCCGGATCATGGATGAAGCCGCCGCTATCAGACAGCGTCAGAACTTTGCCGCCGAGCTGAGTGATTTTCTCCGCAGCATGCGTTGCAACATTGCCCGAGCCGGAGATGACGGCAGTCTTGCCTTCAATATCGTGCCCCTTATGCTTGAGCATATTCTGCAGGAAATAAACCGCGCCATAACCGGTCGCTTCGGGGCGCATTTTTGAGCCGCCATATTCAATCGCCTTGCCAGTCAGCACGCCTTCCCAGCGGT
The DNA here is from genome assembly GCA_049289475.1 of Pontixanthobacter sp. GTDB lineage: Bacteria > Pseudomonadota > Alphaproteobacteria > Sphingomonadales > Sphingomonadaceae > Pontixanthobacter. The sequence continues at coordinate 2,962 of JBATLU010000411.1, forward strand.
TGGTGATGCGTTTGTACTGGCCGAACATATAGCCGATTTCGCGCCCACCAACGCCAATGTCGCCGGCTGGCACGTCGGTATCGGGGCCGATATGGCGATAAAGTTCGGTCATAAAGCTTTGGCAGAAACGCATCACTTCGCTGTCGCTCTTACCGCGAGGGTTGAAATTGGAGCCGCCCTTGCCCCCACCCATCGGCAATCCAGTGAGCGAGTTTTTGAATGTCTGCTCGAACGCAAGAAACTTCAGCACGCTTTCGGTTACGCTCGGGTGGAAACGGATGCCGCCCTTGTAGGGGCCGATGGCATTGTTGTTCTGGACCCTCCAACCGCGCTGTACGCGGATGTTGTGATTGTCGTCTTCCCAGCAAACACGGAACGAAACGACACGGTCTGGCTCCGCAATCCGGCGCAGGATTTGTGCAGTGTGATACTGCTCTTTATCTTCGATAAAGGCGTACACATCCTGCGCAACTTCCTGCACAGCCTGGATAAACTCGGTTTGTCCGGGATTGCGTTTTTTCACGCCTTCCATGAAAGTCGATAGATCTACATGGTCAGATACGGCCATAATTGCCCCCTCTTGGCATAGTGCAAGGCGCGCGGCGCCTCCAAAAGAATCTACACGCAACCCGTATCTGGCCCGATCCCGCCGCATTCCTGCCGCGACTCGCGCTCTCTTCGATATGCTATCCTAGCGCGCTTTGCGCATCAGCCAAGCAATCGTTATGATTTCAATTGTCTCCGGTCAGGTCGCCGAAGGCCTCATCGACCGAAATCTTCGGTTCGGCGGGTTTGGCATCCTTGTCCCCGGCAGATGCTTTGGTATTCTTTGAAGGCTCTGGCTTTAAAGGCTCTGGCTTTGAAGGTTCCGGCTTCGGAGGTTCTGGCTTGACCTCCTGCTTTTCCGATGCAGCCGGAGCCTTGGCGGGCTTGGCATCACTCTTAGGAGCCTCGACCACACCCAACACATCGGCAAGCCCGGTCAATTGCAGCGTCATCACGCCGTCAACCGCTTTAGAAATGACCGGCACTTCGAACCGCATATATCCGCCGACCGCATATTCGAACACGATCTTGGTCCCGGCCTTTTCCTTCGACAGAGTAATCGTCATTATACCCTCAACCGGCTCGCTCTGCAGCGGGCCAAGGGCACCGCGCATCCGCAGTGCCTGATCGGGTATCGAAAGCAATACAGTCATATGCTCAACGCTGCCCGCTAGACCCACGGTCTTCACGGTATCCTCTGCCGGAATAAGTTCACAGAAGCACCCGCCCGCTTGCGGCATGAGCGTCATATTGGCAGCTTTGCCCGAAAACGTATGGGCCGAGTTCCACCATTTCGCGGGGCTTATCAGCGCAAGCCATGTTTCGCGCAAATCGGCCTTCACCACTGCGCTGTTGCGAACAACGAACGCATCCTTGGCCTCCGCGACCACTTCGGCCTGTGCCGAGACCGGCAAAAGTCCTGCAAGTGCCGCGAGGATGATGGGGGATTTACGCATGAATTTTTCTCCGTTGCAGAAGTCTATTCCACGCAGCGGAGAAGTTGGGAAGAGGCAATAGGCTGATGCGCCGCAATGACGCGCCCGGCAGAGGCCAAAGCGTCAGTCGAAAATCGCATCCAGCGCAGCGGAAACATCAGCGATCGCGGCCATACCATCCACCCGCGTGACAATACCGCGCGCTTCGTAAAGCGGCAGGATCGGCGCTGTCTTGGCGCGGTATTCCTTCATCCGGTTGCGGACCGTTTCTTCATTATCGTCTGCACGGCGCTTAAATTCGGTTGATCCGCATTTGTCGCACACACCTTCGACTTCGGGCTGTTTGTAGCGGTCGTGATAGCCCTCGCCGCATTTGGCGCAGGTAAAACGTCCGGTAATCCGGTCAACCAAAGCGTCTTCATCCACCTCGAGTTCGATCACATGATCGAGCGCGCGGCCATGTTTTACGAGGATTGTATCGAGCGACAAAGCCTGCGCTTCGGTGCGCGGGTAACCATCGAAAATCGCACCGACAGTTTCAGGCATGGCAGCCAGCTTGGCATCGATCATCGCCGAAACGATTTCGTCGGAAACCAGGCCGCCGCTGTCCATTACATCAGCAACCTGACGGCCCAGCTCGGTATCAGCCTTGCGCGTTTCACGGAGCATATCGCCGGTTGAAAGCTGGAGCATACCGCGCCGCTTCTCAAGATTGACGGCCTGCGTACCCTTGCCTGCCCCAGGAGGTCCCAGAAGAATGATGTTCACGCCAGAAACCCCTGCTTATCCAATTTCCGTTGTTCGACGGGAATTCACGCCTAGCGCGAACGGCCCTTCAGCTTTGCTTTCTTGATCAGATCGCCATATTGGTGCGCCAGCAAATGTGACTGTATCTGGCTGATCGTATCGACCGTCACGTTCACCACAATCAGCAAGCTCGTTCCGCCGAGGAACAAAGGCACACCGGTTTGGGCAATGACATATTCCGGAACAGTACACACAATCGTCAGATAGATCGCGCCGACTGTTGTAATCCGCGTCAGAACATAATCGAGATAGTCAGCCGTCCGCTTACCTGGGCGGATACCCGGAATGAAGCCGCCGTTCTTCTTCAGATTTTCCGCCGTCTCTTCTGGGTTGAACACAACCGCGGTGTAGAAGAAGCAGAAGAAAATGATCCCGACCGCATAGAGCGTCATATAAAGCGGCTGGCCATGCTGGAGATATTGCAAAATCTTCTGCAACACGCTGCCTGTCCCGCTGCTGGTGTCGAGTGTCGAACCGGCAAATTGGGTGATGGTTAGGGGCAACAGCAAGAGCGAGCTGGCGAAAATCGGCGGAATAACGCCTGCAGTGTTGAGCTTGAGCGGCAGATGCGAGCGATCAGCCTGCATCATCCCGCGTGCACTGGCGCGCTTTGGATATTGGATCAGCAGACGGCGCTGCGCCCGCTCCATGAAGCAGATGCCCAAAATCAGCACCACGACCATAGCGGTAAAACCGATAATCAGACCCGGCCCAATCGCTCCCGAACGACCCCCTTCGAGCATGTTGGAGGCAAATTTCGGGAATTGGGCAACAATACCCGCCATAATGATCAGCGAGACACCGTTACCGATACCGCGGCTGGTAATCTGTTCACCCAGCCACAGCAAAAACATCGTACCGCCGACGAGGCTGATGACTGCACCAACACGGAACATATAACCGGGGTCAACCACCGCAGCGATGCCGCTAGAGGCACCAAATGCCTCAAGGCCAGCAGCCAGGAACCAGCCCTGGATCGCGCACAAGAAAACCGTGCCGTAGCGTGTATATTGGTTGAGTTTCTGACGCCCGGACTGACCCTCTTTCTTCATCGCCGCGAGCGTGGGATGGAGCGACGAAGCCATCTGCACCACAATCGAAGCGGTAATATAAGGCATCACGCCAAGCGCAATCAGGCTCATCCGTTCGAGACTGCCGCCGGTAAAAGCGTTGAGCAGATCGGTAACGCCGCCTTGCGTTTGTTCAGCAAGAATTGCCAACGCCTTCGGGTTAACTCCGGGAAGCGGCACAAAGCTGAGGAAACGGAAAACGATAAGCGCGCCGATTGTGAACCAGATACGGTTCTTAAGCTCGGTGGCTTTCGAGAAATTGGCGAGACTCATATTGCTCGCAATATTATCGGCGCGTGATGCCATGGTAATTACTTGATCCTAACGGTGCGCGGGCTGCCTACAGTATGCGGCGCCAGCATGGAGAGGATACATAGGGAGCGGGAGGCGCGATGTCGAACCCCCCGCCCGCCTATTTAACCAATTATTTGGCCTTAGCGGCCTTTGCGCGTTCGTGAGCCTTGCCCTTGGGCGCTTTATCACCCTGGCCGCCGTCATGCTTCGGTGCAGGAAGAACCTCGACCGAACCACCAGCTTTTTCGACCGCTTCAATCGCGCCTTTGGAAGCACCATTGACGATGAATTTGGCTTTCGCGGTAATTTCGCCCTTACCGAGCAAACGGACGCCATCTTTGCCGCCCTTGGCAAGACCAGCGGCCTTGAGTGCAGCGTGATCGATATCTTGCTTGATGTCGATCTTCTTGGCGTCGATGAATTTCTGAATCATGCCGATGTTCACTTCAGCAAAATCCTTACCGAAAGGATTGTTGAAGCCACGCTTAGGGAGACGCATGTGGAGCGGCATCTGGCCGCCTTCAAAGCCCTTTACGGCAACGCCCGAACGGCTCTTCTGGCCCTTCTGGCCGCGGCCAGAAGTCTTGCCCTTGCCCGAACCGATACCACGACCGACACGCATAC
>JBATLU010000412.1:0-12989 GCA_049289475.1 Pontixanthobacter sp.
CCTATTCGCGCGCAATCAAAGCGGGAGACTCAGTCGCTGGAGCAAGCGTCCATCTGGTATCGAGCGAGCTTGATGCAGGCGAAGTGCTAGGCCGGATCGAGGTCGCAATCCAGCCCGGTGATACGGCGGATAATCTTGCCGAAAGAGTCAGGATTGCGGAACATCAACTCTACCCGCAGGTAGTGAGCGAATACATCGGGCGAAACTATGATTCCACTTGGCTGCTCACTCGAGTTCGCGAATTGGCGCGGCGCTTACCCGAAGTAGAAGAGCGCGAAAGCCACGGATCACCGGGTTGGCGCACAGGCGGCAGGAGCGGCAAATATTTCGCCTATTACAGCGACCAGCATCACGGCACGCCGCATGTTGCCTTGCTCGCCAAAACCAGTGGACAGGATGAATTGACAGCGCTGATCGAACGCGATCCTGACGCCTTCTTCCGTCCTGCCTATTATGGCGCCAGCGGATGGGTCGGCCTTATCCTCAACCGGCCCGATTGCGACTGGGATCAGGCCGAATATTGGCTCGGCAGAAGCTGGCGCGCGGTTGCCCCAAGAAGACTGACAGCATTACTAGATGCGGCTGATCAATTTTAGAGCAACTTGCCAATTCCCGAAATGACCGCGCCGACTTTCCTGCGATGGGCGATCCTAAAGTAGCGACTGCGGTCAATCCCCGGTGGCATCACAAGAACGGCGGTTAGCTAAATCTGGGGTAGCAAATTACCCCCGCGCATTGTTGACGATGCCGGTTATCTCGTCGAGCAATGCCAGTCGCTGTTTCTTGAGCGTTTCGGTCCGTTCATCCGATGCGGCCTCTACTTCGGCTTCAATCCGGTGCAATTCACGATTCACATCGTGATATTCGTCCGACAGTTTCACAAAATGGGCGTTTCCAATTTTCAGCTGGTGCAGAATATCTGCATCCTTGGAGAAGACTGCGCCGAGTTCATTGGGAGTGTGGGCCATTTGGGTTCCTTTGTTTTGTTGCCCACATTGTAGTCCAGCATCCGGCGCGCGCTTTGCGCCAGATCAATTTTCGCGAACTTCACAATAAAAAACCCCGCCGGATCGCTCCGGCGAGGTCAATTGTGTTTAAGACGTGATTGCTTAGCCGACGATTTCTTCGGGCTTGAAGAAATAGGCGATTTCAATCGCGGCGTTCTCGTCCGAATCCGAACCGTGTACGGTGTTTGCTTCGATGCTTTCGGCGAGCTCCTTGCGGATTGTGCCCGGCGCCGCGTCAGCAGGGTTGGTCGCGCCCATGATGTCGCGGTTGGCCTGCATGGCATTTTCGCCTTCGAGCACTTGCACCACAACAGGGCCGCTGATCATGAAATCGACCAATTCGCCGAAGAAGGGTCGTTCGCGGTGAACCGCATAAAAACCTTCAGCCTGATCGCGGGTCATGTGGATACGCTTGGATGCGACGACGCGCAGTCCGGCTTCTTCCAGCATCTTGGTAACCGCGCCGGTCAGATTGCGCTTAGTGGCATCGGGCTTGATAATCGAAAACGTGCGGGTAACCGCCATGACTTATATTCCTTCGCGAAGAGTAAGCTTGTTTTGGGATCGACCCCCGGATCAGGAGTCATCGCGCGCGCCCTAGCGCCAGCGCGACCTGTGGGCAAGCCTAGTGTCTGCTTCGACGCTTTGCTGCCCGGCCTGTGACCCAGCATCAACGGTTTTGATTTCCTAAATGATATGACGCCGGCGCGTTATGCCTGATCCGGATAAAACGCTGGCAGTTAGTCAGACGGTTGCTTCGCTGGTGAAGGGGCCTGCGCCGCTAAATGCGAAGCAGGGCCCCTGCCCTCATTTGAACTGAATGTTGATAATGACATCGTCCTGACTGGGCGAAGCAGTGATTTCAATTTTTTCGTCACCCTTGTTCAAATAGATTTTACCCGTATCCGCAAATACGTCATCAATTTGATATCCGGCGTCGGTTCCCTGTTTTGTATAATAGGCCACGACTTCCTCACGCGTACCTTTTCCTTTATAGTTTGTTGTGAATACCGCTGGCTTATCGCCCTCCGTCGTCTCTCGCTGGCTGTCGAATGCAACACCCGGATAGGCAGTGATGCCTTGCGGCAAGGGTTGCTTAAGTTCGTCATGCAGGGTTGAAACCACCTGCGGCGCTTCAGCAGAATTTCCATCCTCGGTCGTCTCAGCCGCTTGATTATTACAGGCGGATAGCAAGACAGTTAGGCCAGCGGCCAAAATCAATTTACGCAAAGTCATCTCCTTCGTTGTGATTGAGGGAATATTGACCCCGCAATTGAATACAGGAAATGCCATAAGCTTGGTTATTTGCCTTGGATCCGGGGCATTCTTGGCCATTTCATGGTGTGCCAGTCAGGGCCCTTCCTGCCAGCGGCCATCAATCTGTTTCCAATACCGATTTTCAACCGAGTCCATTGCCGAAAAGCGGCGCCATAGCTCACGCGCAGCTTGCCGCTGATCATCACCAAACAGGTAAAATACCCGATCAAAAACCTCACTCTCCCGCCATATTCCATCGGCAATGCATAGCAATTTCGCGCCGTTCTGGGGCTCCAAAGTATCCGAAAGCAGGATTGGCTGAGCCTTTGCTCGTGACTCCCCAGCATCACCGTTGGCCAGGAAATCAGCGGGGCGCAGTTCCCATAATGCCGCTGACAGTGCGGCACGCTGCATTTTGTCTGAGTCTATCACCAGCAAACGATCTCCATCGCCGAGCGCCTTGGCGGCAATTCCGGCAATTATCCGTTCACGTGGAAAACCCTCCAGCACATAGAAATCGACGCGCATCAGAAGTGACCCTGCCTCAGATCATCCCTCGATCGTATTCCGCACAAACTGGTCGAGCAAACGCGCACCATATCCGGTTGCACCCTTATCCCATGTCTGGCCCGGTTTATCCGCCCACACCATTCCGGCAATATCGAGATGCGCCCACGGCGTGTCATTTTCGATAAATCGTTTGAGGAATTGCGCGGCGGTGATCGAGCCCGCACCCTTCGGTCCGATATTCTGCATATCGGCAATCGGACTGTTGATCATCTTGTCATATGCTGGCGACAGCGGGAAGCGCCACAATTTGTCGCCCACTTGTTTGCCAGCCGCGAGCAAATCATCAGCCAGACTGTCATCATTGGCGAACATGCCGCCATGCTCATCACCCAGCGAAATGATCATCGCGCCGGTCAGCGTGGCAAGATCGACGATCCGCGAAGGAGAGAATTCGCGCTGTGTCCATGTAAGCACGTCAGCCAACACCAAGCGGCCTTCGGCATCGGTGTTAAGCACTTCGATCGTCTGACCCGACATCGAGGTAACCACATCGCCTGGGCGCTGCGCTTTACCGTCGGGCATGTTCTCGACCAGTCCGACAACGCCGACCACATTGACTTTGGCTTTACGCTTGGCCAGCGTCAGCATCGCGCCTACAACCGCGCCAGACCCGCCCATATCCCACTTCATATCGCCCATGCCGGGGCCCGGCTTGAGCGAAATACCGCCAGTGTCGAAGGTCACGCCCTTGCCGACAAAGGCAGTCGGCGCGGTTCCCGCGTCGCCGCCCATCCATTTGATCGCGAGAATACGCGAGGGTTGTTCGGAGCCCTGCCCCACGCCCAGCAGCGAGCCCATGCCGAGAGCCTCCATTTGCGGCACGTCGAGCACCACCAACTCGGCGCCGGTTCCGGCAAACGCCTTCTCGCATTTCTCGACGAAGCTAATCGGATAGAGCTTATTGGCTGGCTCGGCCACCAGATGGCGGGTAAATTCCACGCCTTCGGCAATGGCCGCAGTATCGGCCCATGCCGCATCCATTCCATCCGGAGCGCCAACCACGGTTACCGATTTCAGACTGATCTTCTGTTCGTCTTTCAGCTTAGTCCGGTAAAGATCATGCCGCCAGCTGCGCAGCCGCAACCCCAGCAAGACCGAAGCCGCTGCGTCCGCATCAAGCCCACTGCCCGTTAGATCGAGCACCAATTCGGTTTCGCCCGAAGTCAGATATTTCGCAGCTAACGCGGCACCGGCTTTCTCGAGATTGATCGAACGCCCGTTTGCGCTCGCTTCGCCTGCCCCGGCGATTGCGACGCGCAGGACCAAACCACCGCGCTCGACAAATCCCTCGAACAATTGGCCGGCATTGCCTTTGAAACGAGCAGCCTTTGTGCCTTCGCTGAGAGTTTTTTCCAATCCGTCTGGCATTTTGTCCTTATCGGCAATATGGGCGACCAAACGCGCATTTGCGGGCTGGCTTGCTGAGAAATTGACCTGCATGGGATCTCCAGAAAATCTTGTTGGCAGCGCATTTTGCGCTCGAATGGTTCCGGCACACGGCTGCACCTATGAATGGAATTGCGATTACGCACGGGCAGTGCAATAGGCAAGCCATGCTAGCGTATCGCAAACATCTATCCGGCAAATTACGGTCCCCGCGCGGTGCTTGCTCCATCGGCGTGGCAGCGGGTGTAGCTGCGGTTGCATTGGCATTTCCAGCGCAGCTCGCGGCACAAGAGGTCGATACGAGACCCATCCAAACTGCTCTTCAGCCTGTCGATCCATCGGTCCCCGCAGCGAATTCAGAACGCCAGATTGATTTCGAAGCCGACGAACTGGCCTATGATTCAGAGGCCGATGTCATCACCGCCATTGGCCGGGTCATACTTCGCAGCGAAGATCAGTCGGTTAAAGCCGATAAAGTTGTTTGGAACCGCAAGAGCGGCCAAATTCTCGCCAGCGGTAATGTTCGTTTTGTCGATGAGGATGGCAATCAACTCTATACCGACCAGGTCGAGTTAACCGACAAATTCGAAGCGGGTGCGATGAGTGATCTGCTGCTTGCCCTGCGCGAGGGAGGTCGTCTGGCTGCGCGTGAAGGCATGCGCGGGCAAGATGGCACGATCACCTTGTCCGATGCGACCTATAGCGCCTGCGCGGTGGAAGCCGACAGCTGCGGCAAGAATCCCAGCTGGCGCATCACCGCAGATCGGGTTACTTTCGATCCCGCCGAAAAGCAGGTGCGTTTTCGCGGCGCCTATCTGGAGCTTTTCGGCGTCCGATTGCTGCCGCTGCCCGGTCTGTCTGTCCGCACCGATGGTCGATCCGCGTCAGGCATCACAATCCCGGATTTGCGCGTATCCCAATCAAACGGCGTCGAAGTCCGCAGCGGATATTATTTCCGACTCGCGGAGAACAAAGATCTTGAAATTACCGGCTATGCCTTCAGCGGTGCCCCACCAATGGTTTCGGCCCAGTGGCGACATTTGACCGACAGGGGTGCCTATCAAATCACCGGATATGCCACTAGCAGCAGCAAGATTTCGGCCCTCAGCGGCGTTGCGACCAGCCAGAATGCCTTGCGCGGCTATGTGTTCGCCAATGGCAAATTCCAGTTCAGCCCCGAATGGAGCCTGACCGGTTCAATTCGGCGAGCCAGCGACCGCACCTTTTTGCGGCGGTACGATATTTCCCGCGATGATCGGCTGCGTTCAACAATTAACCTCGAACGTATGTCCAACTCATCCTATCTCTCGATTGCAGGTTGGGCCACGCAAACGCTCAAACTAGGACAGTCTCAAGGTCAGGTGCCGCAGGCCTTGCCGATCATTGACTACCGCAAACGCTTGGCTGATCCGACCGGCTTGGGCGGCACTTTGGAACTTCATGCCAACACGCTCGCGCTGTTCCGCAATGAAGGGCAGGACACGCAGCGCGCCTTTGCCGGGGCTAAGTGGGATTTGAAGCAACTGACCAATTTGGGTCAAGTGGTCACGCTAACCGGCCTTGTTCGCGGCGATGTGTATCATAGCGGCGAGAACGCCCTGACCACCACCGCGATTTATCGTGGGCAGCCCGGCTGGCAAGCGCGCGGTATCGCGGTCGCAGCGCTGGATATGGAATGGCCGTTTATCGGCAAGGCCTTTGGTGGAACGCAAATATTCACACCGCGGGTCCAGCTTGTCGCCAGCCCGCCGATCCGCAATCTGGCGGTGCCCAATGAAGATGCCCGCGCGATCGATCTGGAAGATTCCAACCTTTTCGCGCTAAACCGCTTTCCCGGATATGACCGTGTCGAGGATGGAGCGCGCGTAACCTACGGCTTTGATTGGGAATTGCAGCGGCCCAACTGGCGTATCAAGAGCAACGTCGGGCAATCCTACCGACTCGACAACAAGCGAAACATTCTGGTCGACGGAACCGGCCTGAGTGATCGTGTGTCCGATTTCGTCGGGCGGACCGAAGTCCGTTACCGCGATTTTCTGAAGGTTACGCACCGGTTCCGTCTCGACAAGGACAATTTCAAAGTCCGCCGTAATGAGTTTGATGCGACGGTTGGTAGCCGGCAAACATATTTTGAAGTCGGCTACCTTCAGCTTAACCGGGACATCGCGGCTGGGATCGAGGATTTACAGGATCGCGAAGAACTGCGTGTCGCAACCCGCGTCGCATTTGCCAAATATTGGTCGGTCTTTGGTTCTGGCATTTTCAATCTGACCGACCGCAACGAAGATCCGACTTTTAATTCCGATGGATTTGAACCGGTGCGCACGCGGCTCGGCGTCGCCTATAACGACGATTGTCTGGAACTGGGTCTGACCTGGCGCCGTGATTACGTGACATCGGGCGATGCACAGCGCGGGGATACGTTCCAGTTCTACTTCGCGCTGAGAAATCTCGGCTTCCGTTAAACGGGGAAGATAATACCGTGATGATTGGCAGCGCCTTGCAAACGCGCTATCGGCGAATTTAGAAGCTTTGACGCACTCAGCTACGGTTAAGCCGAGCGTTGTCACATACAGTTACCCATGGCGCAAAGGACGGCGCTGCAAACGGAATTTACATGTGAATGAAATGACTTTTTCCAAGCTGCTTGGTGGGCTTGCCGCAATAAGCCTCGCTATCAGCCCGATTGCTTTGCAGGCGCAAGACCGCGAAGCGGACAACAGCGCCAATCCGCTAGGGCTGCCGGCCAATATCAACATGCTTGGTAGCAATGACCCGAATAACCGTTCGGCAACAGCTCTGGTCAACGGGACAGTCATTACTGGCACCGATGTCGATCAACGCGTCGCGTTGCTCGTCGCTGCTTCTCAAGGCGAGATACCCGACGAAGAATTGCAGCGCGTCAAAATGCAGGTGCTCCGCAATCTGATCGACGAAATTCTGCAGATCCAGGAAGCGCAAGCTCAGGAAATGCCGGTCGAGGAGGCGGAGGTTAATCAGCGTTACGCGCAGGTCGCGGCACAGAATTTCAGTACAGACCCCAAAAAGATGGATGAGTATCTCATTGGGATTGGCTCCTCACCTGCATCGTTGAAGCAGCAAATCCGGGGTGAAATCGCTTGGGCGAACGTGGTTCGCCGGAATATCTCGCCCTTTATCAATGTTTCACAGGAAGAGGCGCAGGAAGAGCGTGATCGCCGCAAGGCAGAGCGCGGCACCGAAGAATACCGGCTTGGAGAAATTTATCTCAGCGCGACGCCTGAAACTCAGGCCGCTGTGTTCGAAAATGGCAACCAGATTGTCGAACAGTTGAAGCAAGGCGGCAGTTTTGTCGCCTATGCGCGCCAGTTTTCCGAAGCATCCACCGCTGCGGTCGGTGGCGATTTGGGATTTGTCCGGCTTAACACATTGCCGAGTGAAATGGCCAGTCAGGCGCGTCAGATGCAGCCTGGGCAACTCGTTGGACCGTTCGAAATTCCGGGCGGATTTGTGATCATGTATCTGATCGACAAACGCCAGATCGGTATGGCCGATCCGCGCGATGCCATGCTCAGCCTGAAGCAAATCTCGATCTCGTTTGAACCGGGCATTTCGGAAGATCAGGCATCGGGCCGAATCGGACAGTTTACCGATGCAATCGCCCGGATGCGCGGCTGCGGCGACGCGGATGCGGTTGCAGCGACCATCGGTGCAGACGTTGTCGAAAATGAAATTCGTGCACGCGCGCTGCCTGAACAATTGCAAGCTCCGTTGCTCAGCATCCAGATTGGGCAAACCACCCCTCCCTTCGGTTCGATAGAAGACGGCGTGCGCGTGTTGATGCTGTGCGGCCGCGATGATCCAGAGGTAGATTCCGGTCCGACAATCGAGCAGATTATCGACCAGAAGGAAGAAGAGCGCGTTCAGAAGCGTGCCCAGCGTTACCTTCGGGATCTGCGCAACGACGCCTATATCGAGTACAATTGATCGCGATGGGCAATATGCCCGTCGAGACCAAGCCGATCGCCATTTCAATTGGCGATCCGGCCGGCATAGGCCCCGAAGTCATTACGCTCGCTTGGGCCAGCAGGCTGAAGGCAGGGCTCGATCCGTTTTTCGTCATCGGCGGCGCTGGTGTGCTTGCGGCTGCTGCAGAATTGCGTGGACTCAAGGTTCCTATACGGATTGTGTCTTCGATTGGAGAAGCGGCGGAGGTATTCACCGATGGCCTGCCGGTATTTGAAACAATGGACGCGGCCTACACTCCGGGTGCATCCACAGAGCGGGGTGCACAACTGGCGCTGGCGTCGCTTAAGAGTGCGACAAAGCTGGCGGTGGGCAAAATGGTTGACGCCATTGCGACCGCACCCATTGCAAAGTCGGAATTGGCCAAAATCGGCTTCACCTATCCCGGGCAAACGGAATTTCTTGCAGCACAGTGCAATTTACCGGCCGATAATGCGGTGATGATGCTGGCAGGCCCGCAATTGCGCACAGTCCCGCTGACAGTCCATTGCCCTCTGTCAGAGGTTGCGAGCAGAATTTCCGCCGAATTGATCATTCACCGAACGCGCATCGTATTTTCTGCGCTGAGACGTGACTTCAGCATAGCGAATCCATGTATCGCGATTGCCGGTCTCAATCCACACGCGGGAGAGCAAGGCAAATTCGGCCGCGAGGAAATTGAAATTATCGGTCCCGCGATTGAGACTTTGCGCAGCGAAGGGATCAACGCCACCGGTCCGCATCCCGCCGATGCCTTGTTCGCGACGCATGCCCGCAGCAAATATGATGCGGCGATCTGTATGTATCACGATCAGGCCCTTATCCCGATCAAGGCGCTCGACTTTGATCAAGGTGTCAACGTCACGCTGGGTCTGCCAATCGTCCGCACGTCACCTGACCACGGCACTGCATTCGATATTGCCGGAAAAGCCATCGCTGATCCCGGTGCGATGATTGCTGCGATCCGTTTGGCCGGCGAATGCGCACGCAGACGGGCTGCGCCGCACACCAATGGTTGATCTGCCTCCCCTGCGCGAAGTCATTGCGCGCCACGGCCTGAGTGCTTCGAAGGCGCTTGGGCAAAATTTCCTATTCGATGAACAATTGCTCGGCCGGATTGCTTCACTGCCCGGTGATTTGCAGAACAAGGCGGTGCTCGAAATCGGCCCCGGCCCTGGCGGCCTGACCCGCGCCTTGCTCCGCGCAGGCGCACGCGTAACTGCAATTGAGATGGACCAGCGCTGCCTGCCTGCGCTGGCGGAACTTGAGGAAGCATTCCCCGGCCAGCTAAAAGTGCTTCACGGCGACGCGATGAAAATCGGCCATGACGATCTGATGCGCGAACCCTACGCGATAGCATCCAACCTGCCCTACAATGTTGGTACGGCACTGTTCGTTAACTGGCTGAGCGGTGAGGCGTGGCCGCCCAAATGGACCAGTCTGACACTTATGTTCCAACAGGAAGTGGCACAGCGGATCGTTGCGCCGCCCGGTGGCTCTGCTTTTGGCCGTCTCGCCGTGCTCTCCCAGTGGCGCAATACAGCAAAGCTGGCGATGAAGGTTCACCGCAGCGCGTTCACTCCGCCGCCCAAAGTTATGAGTGCAATCGTCCATGTCACACCGGACGCCATGCCTGAGGGTGTTTCGGCCAAGGTGCTTGAACAGGTTAGCGCATCTGCCTTCGGACAACGCCGCAAGATGCTCCGCCAAAGCCTGAAGAATGTTCCCGGGGCGCTGACTGCCTTGTCGGACCTTTCGATCGATGAAACACGCCGCGCAGAGACATTGAGCGTGGCGGAGTTTATATCAGTAGCCCGCGCGCTGTCCTGATCAATCGCGATCCATTTGCGTAGAGTGCTTTGCGAATTGCACCAATTGCTCTAACGGCGACTATAAATGTCCGTGATGCGGGCTCCATAATCAACCAAGCCGAGGGATTTTCTACTGTAATGGCGTCATTTTCCGAACCGAGTTTTCAAGAACGCACCAAGATGGCGGCCAAGGCCAAGCAGGCTGCACTCAAGAAACTAAAGGCGAAACCGCCGGTCAGCCCCGAAGTTATGGCTGAACGCAAAGCTGCGCGAATTGCCCGCGAAGAAGCTGCCGCAAAGGCGCGTGAAGATAAACGCGCGGCGTTCGAACAATTGAAAGCCGAACGCAAAGCGCAAAAAGAAGCGGAAGCCGAAGCTGCAGCCGCTGCCGCTGCTGCCAGCGCAGTCCCGGAATTAACCGAAGAAGAAAAGAAAGCGATCCGCGACGCACGTTATGCTGCACGGAAAAAGCGCAAGAAACGGTAATTCGGCTCTAACGCTAGCGTTAGACCTTTAAAACACAAGGCATCCGCTGCTATCGGCACTTTTGGAATACCCCCAACTGCGATAGCCAGACACATCAACATGGAACCTGCCGCTTGCCTGAGCCGGTTTGGCGGAATTGAAATAGGCACCGAGCCCGAATTTACTGGCAGGACCTAATTGTTTATGGATCGCGCAAAGCTTGCCAAACAGGTCGGGGTTGGCGGTTGGCGTTACCGCAATCAGATCAAGCGCCGCGAAATCGAGGTGTTTGCTCTCGCTTGCTCCGCCGATACATGCGTTGAAATCCTGCGTTCTATAGGAGGATTCGACCTCCACCTCACCGATTTGCGGCTTAATCTCATCTCTAAGCAAAGCCAGCACCGGAACAATTCGATCCCAGTTTTCACGCGGAGGAATCAGGAATTCAGGCCGCGTGCAGTCCTTGGCAAGGTTGTTGTCGGTGCGAGCCAACTGCCAAATCGGAACGACATTACCGACCCCCTTGCTCGCCAAAAGGTGGACCAACCCTTCGAAATCAGACTGTCTGGCAGGATCGGCAATCAACCATTCTTCGAAGGCTTCACGCGAATAGGGTGCGATGCTCTCATTGCCAGTTAGCGGCTCATTCCCTCGCCAGCCAATAAGCCACAACGCGCCGCCCAGCAGCACCAAACCGATCAACGCAGCAATGAATGTCCGTTTCATTCCGCCGTTTTAGCAGGCCTTTTTCTTTTGTCGCCATGCGTGGAGCAGCGGCTCGGTATAACCGCTCGGCTGTTCGACGCCCTTGAACACGAGATCGCAGGCCGCGTTGAACGCAATCCCATCCCAATTGCCGACCATCGGTTCATAGGTTGGATCGTCGGCGTTCTGTGCGTCGACCTTGGCCGCCATCCGGTGCAGGCTATCCATCACCTGGTCCTTGGTGCAGATGCCGTGGAGCAACCAATTGGCCATATGCTGGCTGGAAATGCGCAATGTTGCGCGGTCTTCCATCAGGCCAACATCATTGATGTCCGGTACCTTGGAACAGCCCACGCCCGCGTCAATCCAGCGCACGACATAGCCAAGCAAACCCTGCGCGTTGTTGTCCAATTCCTCGCGCACTTCCTCATCAGACCAATTGATGCCCTGCGCAAGTGGGATGGTAAGCAATAGTTCGAGGCCCGGAACATCGCCCAGCCCCTTTTGCACTTCAAACACATCTGTCTGGTGATAATGCAGCGCGTGGAGCGTTGCCGCTGTGGGGGATGGAACCCAAGCGGTGTTCGCGCCGGCGTTCAAATGGCCGATTTTCTCGCGCATCATCTGCGCCATCAAATCAGGCGCGGCCCACATGCCTTTGCCGATCTGCGCTTTGCCAGACAGGCCGTGGCGCAGTCCAATGCCGACATTGCGCGCTTCATAGGCCTTGAGCCACGCGCTGTTCTTCATCTCAGCCTTGCGAACCATTGGGCCCGCCTGCATCGAAGTGTGGATTTCATCGCCGGTCCGGTCGAGAAAGCCTGTATTGATAAATACGATCCGGTCTTTCACTGCATGGATGCAGGCGGAAAGATTGGCGCTGGTGCGGCGTTCTTCATCCATCACCCCGACTTTGATCGTGTAGCGCGGCAGGCTGAGCAAATCCTCGACCGCGTCAAACAATTCATTGGTGAAACCAGCTTCCTCCGGCCCGTGCATTTTGGGCTTAACGATGTAGATCGAACCGTGGCGAGAATTGCCGTATTTTGCCTTGCCCTCGACATCAATGGCGCTGATCGCGCTGGTGAAAACGGCGTCCATTATCCCTTCGGGTACTTCGCTGCCATCGGACAGTTGCATCGCCGGATTGGTCATCAAATGGCCGACATTGCGGACAAACATCAGGCTCCGGCCTGACAAGCTGTGCGCACTGCCATCGGCGGCCTCATAGTCCTTATTGCCTGCCAGATTGCGGGTCAGTGTGGTGCCGCTCTTCTCGAAGCTTTCCTCCAGATCGCCGCGGATAATTCCGAGCCAGTTGGAATATCCGAGCAGCTTGTCTTCGGCATCCACTGCCGCCACTGAATCTTCCAGATCGGCAATTGTGGTCAGCGCGCTTTCAAGGATGATGTCGGCGATACCAGCCTTGTCGGTGCTGCCGATCGGGCTGTCCTTATCGAACACCACTTCAATATGTAGACCATTGTTCTTGAACAGCAAACCCTTGGCGGTTTTGCCGACATACTGGCTCTCATCCTGTAATTTTCCATCATGCTCGTCCGCCAGATCGGCCCAGTTTTGGTCGACTAGCGGGAGAGCCTGATCGAGGAACTGACGTCCGCGTGCGATCACCGCATCGCCGCGCGCGCGGTCATACCCGCCGGGCTGCGCGGGCGGCGTATCCTCAAGCGCATCGGTACCGTAAAACGCGTCATAAAGGCTGCCCCAGCGGGCATTGGCAGCGTTGAGCAGGAAGCGTGCGTTGAGGATAGACACCACCAATTGCGGCCCCGCCATCGTCGCG
>JBATLU010000413.1:0-7196 GCA_049289475.1 Pontixanthobacter sp.
GGGTGTGGTGTGGCTAAATCAGCTTTCCAGCTGGCGCAGCAGGCTCCGCACATCGCCGTCCATATCGGCGTCGCGGGTGCGCAGATCCTCGATCAGGCGAACCGCATGGATCACCGTCGAGTGGTCACGCCCACCGAACTTACGTCCGATTTCGGGGTAGCTGCGCGGGGTCAGCACCTTGGACAGATACATCGCCACCTGACGCGGGCGAACGACCGCACGCGCGCGGCGCTTGCTGCTCATTTCGCTGCGGTCGATGCGGTAGAACTGGCACACAGTACGCTGGATTTCGTCAATCGTTATCCGGCGGCGATTGGCCGAGAGGATATCGGTCAGTTGTTCTTCGGCAAGCTGAAGCGAGACGGTCTGGCCGGTCAGCTGGGCATAGGCGATCAGCTTGTTCAGGCCGCCAACCAGCTCGCGGACATTGCGGGTGATGGTGCGCGCCAGAAATTCGATTACATCTCCGGGCACTTCGAGCGGGGCGAAGCGGGTGAGTTTTGATTCGAGAATTTTGCGGCGCAGTTCGATATCGGCGGGTGCGATATCGGCCACCAGACCCATCGACAAACGGCTAAGTAGGCGCGGTTCAACCCCGTCCAATGCTTGCGGTGCACGGTCAGCCGCGAACACCAGACGTTTGCCCTCGGCGAGCAGCGCATCGATGGTGTAGAGCAATTCTTCCTGCGCACTGGCCTTGCCGATGATGAATTGAATGTCATCCACCAGCAGCAGGTCAAAGCTGCGCAGCCGCGCCTTGAATTCCATCATCTGGTTACGTTTGAGCGCCTGGACAAATTCGACCATGAAGCGTTCGGCGCTGCAATAGAATATCCGCGCACGCGGGTGCGAGGCGAGATAGGCGTGGCCGATCGCGTGGAGCAGATGCGTCTTTCCCTGTCCCGTCGCGGCCTTGAGATAGAGCGGGCTGAATTGCGGCTGTTCGGTCGCTGCCATCCGCTGCGCGGCGTTACAGCCGAGGATATTGGTTTCGCCGGTAATAAAAGCAGCAAATGTCAGCGAAGGGTCGAGCCCGACCGACGAGGTAAAGCCCTGTTCGCCGATCGTGCCGGCCGCAACCGCTATCATTGAGGAATCGCTGCCGTCATTGGCCGCCCGCCGCCCGCCGAAACCATCGCCATGCAGGCTGATGTCGGGCAGTTTGCGCCGTCCGGGATGGACCTGGATATTGACGCTGCGAATGTCGCTTTTGGCGATTTTCCATGCGAGCGACAGCCGGTCGGCAAACCGGTCCTGCACCCAGGTCGCGGAAAATTCGGTCGGGAGATACAGGTCGAGCGTGCCGGTTTCCTTGCAGAAACCGCCAACTTGGATCGGTTTGATCCACTGGCTATGGAGTTGATGGCCCAGATCCTTGCGCAGGCCCTGGCTGATGTCCGACCAATCGGCTGCCAGATTTACTGCTTCCAGATCTTCCATCATTTCCCTGTCCGATTTGACGGCCCCTTTGCGGCCGGCCGCACCCTCATTCTTCGTTGCCATTCGTTCGTCCAACCCTGTGTGCCCGGTAAATTGCCGGATCTGCCCCCCGGACGCGTTCGTCGGTCACCGAAAATAGGCAATGGCAAAGCACCGCCAGAACCCGGAATCAATCTTCCTGGCCCCATTCAATCGCGTGAACGTGGTATCGCGTCAGTTTGTATGAGCCCGAGCCGTCCAGCCCCAAGCATTGAGATTGTTTATGGACAGCTACGCCAATGACGCAAGCCTTCAGACTGCAAAAAATCTGAAATATTTCTATTGACTCGTCCGGACCCCGCAGGGCTGCGTTTAATAGGCTGTTTACTAAGGATTTTCATATTGAAGATGGTGCGAATCGTGGACAAACCTAGGTTTCTTGCGCGACGCCGCTTGCATTGCCGCGAGTCTTTGCACTGCAACAAAAAAGGCCGGCGCCAATGGCACCGGCCTTAAGCTGTTTCGGAAGCAGCGAATCGCCGCTTCAAACGCGAATCAGAGCGCAGCGACTCGCTTGGAGAGACGCGACAATTTCCGCGCTGCTGTGTTCTTGTGCATCACGCCGCGCGCAACACCGCGAGCCAGTTCAGGCTGGGCTGCTTTCAGGGCAACAGCGGCAGTTTCCTTGTCGCCGCCTTCGATGGCCGATTCGACCTTCTTCACAAAACCGCGGATGCGGCTTTTGCGGGCGCCATTAACTTCGGCGCGGCGATCATTGCGACGGATGCGTTTGCGTGCTTGCGGCGTATTGGCCATGTCTGTCCTTTGTCGGGCCGCCGATGAGCGGCCGGAAGTCTTAAAATTGCTACGTTCGGAAACGGCAGTTGCCTACCGGAAAGCGCGCCCCTTACCCAGCATCTGGCGAATCGTCAACATTTTGTGGTGCAATTGCGAAACTACTGTTTCTGGCACCTCGGACAGAACCAGCTGCTGCGCCCGCCCTGTTCTATCCGCTCGAT
Source organism: Pontixanthobacter sp. (assembly GCA_049289475.1). Taxonomy (GTDB): domain Bacteria; phylum Pseudomonadota; class Alphaproteobacteria; order Sphingomonadales; family Sphingomonadaceae; genus Pontixanthobacter. Next base: position 2,439 of record JBATLU010000413.1, read on the forward strand.
GATTCCGCCGTCATCGCGGTGGCAGTTTTCCCCCTCGCGGCCATAAACCAGGAAGCGGGAGGAGAAATAGCCGAGCTCGCCATCGGGCCGGGCATAGTCACGCAGCGACGATCCGCCGTCCTCGATAGATTGGGTCAACACTGCCTTGATCTCGGGGATGAGCCGGGCAACCGCTTGACGCGAAACATCGCCGCCGGGTTTTAACGGGTGGATACGCGCGCGGTGGAGTGCCTCGCAAACATATATATTACCCAGCCCGGCAACGATTCGCTGATCGAGCAGCAGCAATTTGACTGCCTGTTTGCGGCCCGCGAAGGCAATGCGCAAATGATCGACATGGAGATCGGGTCCGAGCGGTTCAGGGCCAAGCGCGGCAAATGACGGCCAACTGGCCAGATCGGCTGCAGGTACCAGATCGACCCAGCCGAATCGCCGCGGGTCGCACAGAGCGAATCGGTGATCGGCGGTTTCGAGGACCAGATGGTCATGCTTATCGTCCTGTTCGGGATCGATCCGCCATCGGCCGCTCATCCCCAGATGGAAAATCAGCGCAGAATCGCGATTTGTATGAATGAGGCCGTATTTCGCGCGGCGGCTAAGCCCGGTCACTGTCGCGCCGGTGACTATTTGCACCAGATCAGCCGGAAACGGCTTCCGCATATCGGGCCGATTGAGCGTGACGCTGGTGATCAGCTCACCCTTAAGGAACCGGGCGAGCCCTCTGACAGTTGTTTCTACTTCGGGTAATTCGGGCATTGATGCTCTCTAACACCCTTTGCGATATGGGCAATTGTCCCTAAGGAACCGCGCATGAGTGAAACAGTATCTTTCGGCTATAAGGAAGTCGATGCGAGCGAGAAGACCGCGCTGGTGGGCGAGGTGTTTTCAAGCGTTGCGGCCAAATACGACATTATGAATGATGCGATGTCGGGCGGTATGCACCGGTTGTGGAAGGACCGTTTTGTCCGCCGGGTCAAACCGCAAGCCGATGAAGCAATACTCGATATGGCTGGCGGTACCGGCGACATTGCCTTCCGCATGGCCGCGCGCGGCGCGCGGGTGACCGTGTCCGATATTAATCAGGAAATGCTCGATGTTGGCATCGAACGCGCTATCGAACGCGGAATTGATGGGCTGGTGTGGTCACGGCAGAATGCGGAAGAGCTCAATTTCTCTTCGCGCATATTCGACGCCTATACGATTGCATTCGGTATCCGCAATGTAACGCATGTCGACAGGGCGCTGAAGGAAGCACACCGCGTGCTGAAATATGGCGGGCGCTTCTATTGCCTCGAATTTTCGACCACGCAGTGGCCGGGATTCAAGGAAGCGTACGACCTATATTCGCACAAATTGATGCCCAAAATCGGCGGCATCATCGCGCAGGATGAAGAAAGCTACCGCTATCTCGCCGAATCGATCCGCCGTTTCCCGCCGATGCCGCAGTTTGAACAGATGATCCTCGATGCAGGATTCTCCAAAACTAAGGTTGAACCGATTTTGGGCGGCGCAGTTGCGATTCATTCGGGCTGGAAAATCTGACCCTGTGACAAGCCCGCGCACGCATATCTGGCGGCTCTTGAGTTGGGGCCGGGTTCTCGCAAAGCATGGCGCTTTGCGCGGGATCGAAAGCGATCCCAATACACCGCTTCCGGTCAAACGGCTGGTCCGGCTTGCACGGCTCGGCACGCGTCAGCCTGCTACACCCGATTATGCCACCGCTTTCCGGGCAATCGGTCCCGCTGCGATAAAGCTGGGTCAATCGCTTGCCACCCGTCCTGATATTGTCGGCGAGGAAGCGGCCAATAATCTGCTGTCGCTGCAAGACAATCTTCCGCCGGTGCATTTTGATGCGATCCGCAGCGCGATCGAATCGAGTTTCGGACAGCCGGTCTCGGCCTTGTTTAGCTCGATAGAGGAAGTGCCGGTCGGCGCGGCCTCGATTGCGCAGGTGCACCGCGCGGTGACGACCGAGGGCAAGCAAGTGGCGGTGAAGGTGCTGCGCCCTGGCATTCGCGAGAAGTTTGCGCGCGATCTTGAAACCTACCATTGGGCCGCTGCGCATCTTGAGGCGATGGGCGGAGAGGCTGAGCGGCTGCGTCCGCGCCTGACCATTGCCAATTTTGAACGCTGGACCAATCGCGAGCTGGATTTACGGCGCGAAGCTGCCTCCGCCAGCGAGCTAGCGGAGACTATGAAAGCCGTCGCCGGTTATGAAATTCCCGAGATTGACTGGGACCGCACCAATGGCCGGGTGATGACGGTCGGCTGGGTCGACGGGATCAAGATAAGCAATCGTCAAGCGCTAGTCGATGCCGGACATGATCTTCCCGAACTTGCCAACCGGCTGGTGCTGGCTTTCCTGACGCAGGCGATCAGCGGCGGGTTTTTCCATGCCGACATGCATCAGGGCAATCTGTTCGTGAGAGCCGATGGTACGATTGTCGCGATTGATTTCGGCATCATGGGCCGGATCAACCGTCAGGCGCGCGCGTGGCTGGCGGAAATTCTCTACGGTCTGACGACAGGCAATTACAAACGCGTCGCCGAAATCCATTTCGAGGCGCAATATGTGCCGAGCTATCACGATGTCGATGAATTCGCGACAGCTCTGCGAGCAGTAGGCGAGCCGATGCGCGGCAAGCCAGTAAGCGAGCTGAGCGTGGGGCAGATGCTCGACGGATTATTCGCCATCACTCGCGATTTTGACATGCAGACCCAGCCGCATCTGCTGCTGCTGCAAAAGACGATGGTGATGGTCGAAGGGATCGCGACCCAGCTCAATCCCGAGATCAATATGTGGGATACTTCTGCGCCGTTTGTCCGCGCGTGGATTCGTGACGAGCTTGGGCCAGAGGCGGCGATTGCCGACAGGATTAAGCAGGACACTGAGACGCTGCTGCGTATTCCGGCCTTGGTACGGCGGATTGAAGACAAATTCCCAGCCAAAGGCGGCGCGCCCGACGCGCCGCCTCTGTCACATATACCGCTTATGTGGGAAAACCACCCACGCGGCGAACGCCGTTGGCCGGGCTATCTCGTTTCCGCATTGATCGGCGCCGGCGCCGTGGCGGGCGCACTGCAAATGGGGTGGGTCGGATGATCCATTGCAGAATTTAAGTCGCGTCATCCCCGTCCGTCACTGGATGCGGCAACATGCGGCTGCCGATCAATGCAAGAATGACAAACACAGCTTCGATAATCATCGGGCCGAAATAGTCCTGCTCCGTGCCATCGGTGAAGATGGTGATGATCCGGCCCAGCAGCGCGCAACCCATCAGAAATGCGGGGATCAGCAGAATATCACCGTTCCGCTTCCATGCGCCGTACAGCATGCCGAAACTCGTTAGGCCAAAGAACGCGGTCATATCACCGCGCAAGGTGGCGATGCCGGTTGCACTGTTCGCTTTCATACCCAATCCTGCAGCGGCGGTTTCGGGCTGTATCAGGAAATTGAGCGCCATATAGGCAAACAGAAGCCCGCCCAAAAAGATCGCTGCGGTAAGAAATAGCCTCATAAGTTTGTCCCCTCTCCACTATGGTTTATAGGCTGCTAAGGATGATCGGCTAGATAAAACTTAACCACTATATTGCAGGGCTAGCGGGCAAAGCAGACCGCCGCTAGTCTGCATAAGCAATTGATGAGGGAAAGCACATGTTGACCGGTTGCGAAAACCGCGGGTCCCGGATGGCTCCGGCGACAGGCAGTTCGTTATGAACGCTTCCGGCGCGGCCAAAGTCCTGCTGGTGGTTGGTGGCGGAATTGCTGCCTATAAATCCTGCGAACTGGTGCGCCTGATCCGTAAGGGTGGGGGCGAGGTTACCTGTGTGGTGACTCAAGGCGGGCAACAATTCGTAACCCCGATGGCGCTCGCCGCGCTCAGCGAGAATCCGGTCTACACCACATTGTGGGACCTCAAGAACGAAGCCGAAATGGGGCATATCCAGCTGAGCCGCGAAGCCGACCTGGTGGTGGTTTGCCCGGCAACCGCAGATTTGATGGCGAAAATGGCGGCGGGTATCGCCGATGATTTGGCGACAACGCTGATATTGGCGACCGACAAGCCGGTGATGGCGGTTCCGGCGATGAATGTCCGCATGTGGCAGCATGATGCAACGCAGCGCAACGCCAATTGGCTGCGTCAGGCGGGTGTGCATGTGGTGGAGCCCGACATCGGGCCGATGGCATGCGGCGAATTCGGCCCCGGCCGACTGCCTGAGCCAGAGGCAATCTGGCTCGAAATTGCTGACCTTCTCGGAATTGATCCAGGCGATGTCGGAGCTAGCGAGATCGAAGAGTTCATCGAAGCCGCTGAACCCGAGGCCGCGCCGCGAGGCGGCGGTTTGGGCGGATTGTTGTCGTCATTGATCCCGCGCTCGACGCCCAAGAAGTCAGTTGTTGAAATCGAGGCGCAATGGTCGGAAGAAGTTCTGGAAGAACCCGAAGCGCCGGTGGGTGAAGAGGCCGCGTTTGACCCCGAAGCGGCAGGCTTGCTGCTGGCGGGCAAAGGCGCGGCATCGTCGGCGCCGCCAACCGATCCCGAGGCGACCAATCACACGGCCGGCAAAGGCGGATCTGCGCCCGAACCTATCGACGGCGATACCCAGCCGGTCTCTGTCGGAGAAGCAGCGCAAGGCGATGAGCTGGCACAAGACCCGTTGGAGGGGCAGCCCGATTTCGAGGAAGAGCCACAGCATCGCCCGCTGTTTGGCAAACATGTGCTGATCACCGCCGGCCCGACGCGCGAACCGATTGAC
>JBATLU010000414.1:0-4202 GCA_049289475.1 Pontixanthobacter sp.
ATCAAGTCCCAGCCTTGCAGCCTCTCTGGCAATATCAGCCTTGCTGAATGTCTGCAGCGGCGTGTGAATGTTAAATGGCGCACCCTCACTGCCCGCCTTGGTTCCCAGCCTTGCAGTTTCGGTGAAGCTGGTGATAAACTCCGGGCGGCAGTCGGGATAGCCCGAATAATCTAGCGCGTTCACACCGATAAAAACATCAGACGCACCGACCGCCTCTGCCCAAGCGAGGGTAAGCGATAAGAAAACCAGATTCCGCGCCGGGACATAGGTAACCGGGATATCCGAACCCAGTCCGCCTTTGGGCACATCTATATCATCGGTCAGCGCAGACCCGCCGAAGGCGCGCAAGTCGAGCGGTAAGATAACGTGCTCCTCACAACCCAGTTGGAGTGCAATTTCCTTCGCCGAATCGAGTTCAATCCTGTGCCGCTGGCCATAATCGATTGTTAGCGCAAAAAGCGCATATCCCTGCTCGCGCGCAATCGCCGCAGAGACCATCGAATCAAGCCCGCCGGAAAGCAGAACAATGGCAGGCGGTGACGGGGAGTGTGCAGAAACCATAGGGTTTCGGCTAGTCGGAAACGGTCATCCCCGCAATGGGGCAATCGCTCCATACGGTTACGCTAGCGGCAGGTACCCGTCCGGCGCGCTTCGGCGGTAAACTCAAATGCCTTTGATCCGGCAATACCTTGACCCTCGATTTGAACAAGAGACCTTGTTTCCTTGCGGATGTTGGTTCGACCATAGCCATTGCCGCGGCAGGTATATTGCACAGTCACTTCCTGCGCCGAATCCTCCACCACAATGCGGTTGCAGTCCCCTCCCGGGTGACGAATCTGGATCAGTTCCCTGCCGGTCCTGACGCAAATTTTGCGAGGGGGCTGACCATCGCGGTAGCGCAGTTCCCATTCACCGCGCTCGAGACTGTCAAGCATCGCCAAGGTCGGCGTTTGCGCCACAGCGGGCAGCATAAATTGTGCTGCCAAAGCAGTGGCAATCAGAAATTTGCCGCCAGTTCTAAGAAACACGTTCAATGCCATAGCTTTATTCGGACCTAGTTTTACGTGAGACGCTATACCATAGTATCGATATTTCGGCCAAGCGTTCTTTTGTGCCGACGAACCGTTAAACTGCAATGGGAAATTTCTGCGAGCAAAATGCGCAGTCCACTTGGATGAGCCCGTCCGCATCGCGCATTGAAACACGCTCCTCATCCGGAAACCGTGACAGCACCCTTTGGTAATGCTCGACCGAGCACCGGCAACCGCGCACCAATGGTTGACCTTGCTGGACGCGTATCTCGTCTTCTTCATGGAACAGGCGCCAGACAATCGCCTCCAGTGAAAGCTCTTGATCGAGCAATTCCTCGTGCCGGATGCTGCTCGCCAGTATCGACACATGCCCCCATTCGGGGTGGTCCAGCCGGACATGTAGCCGCTCGCGGCCTTCTTCTCCGTCGGGCAGATGCTGGATGAGTAACCCAGCGGCTTTGCAGCCATCGGCGCCCGATCTGACACCCACTCTGATGAGGGTAGGAACTTGTTCCGATTGCATAAAGTATGATTCGCAAGCCGCGGAGAGAGTCTCCCCTTCGAGCGGCACGATCCCTTGGTATCGGACTTCGCCGCCAGCCTGATCGAATGTGATCGCGAGATAGCCTTTGCCGAAAAGCGCAAACAAACTCGGGTTGGCCCCCAGTTCGGAAAGACGTTCGGCATCAAAATCGACATAACCGCGAAGCTCACCGTTCCGGTAGTCGCAGGCCATCAGGCGCACAATGCCGCCATCTGTTTGCGCCTGCATTGTCATTTGCCCGGCAGCATCTTTGAGCAGACTGCCGATCAAAGCGCTAAGCACCAACGCTTCTGCTAGCAGATGCGTGATCGCCGGCGGATAATTATGGGCTGACAGGACCGTGTTCAAAACGCCGTCAATCCGCACCATGCGCCCGCGCGCATTGCGGGCAGGCAAGGTAAAGCCAAGCAGCCTGTCGCTGAATGTGTCCGAAATTTCAGTCATCGCTCGAATATGGGGATGGATCGGGTGAAAGCCAGCCCCGTTGCTTCCGGCAGTCGATCACAATTGATCAGAGCTTTCCCAAAGCCCAAAGAAGCACTGATTTTTGAGCGTGAATCCGGTTCTCCGCCTCGTCGAAAACGACCGATTGCCTGCTCTCAAAAACTCCCGCGCTCACTTCATCGCCTATGTGCGCTGGCAAGCAGTGTAGGAATTTTGCGTCTGTCTTCGCTTTGGCCATCAAGGATTCATTGACGCGAAACGGCTCCATCGCCCCCAATTTGTTCTCAGCGTTCTCTTGCCCCATGGAAACCCAGGTGTCGGTTACGATAATGTCGACACCGTCGGCAGCAGAAGCGGCGTCCTGAGTCAGGGTAACAATGGAACCGCCAGCGCGCGCCATGTCCACAAATTCCTGATCCGGCTCAAAGCCCGCCGGGGTGGCTATACGTACATTGAACTTGAACAATCCGGCAGCTTCCAGAATTGAATGCAATACGTTGTTGCCATCACCAAACCAGGCAAGTTCTAACCCGGGTAGGGGCTTCTTGTTCTCCAGAATGGTCAGCAAATCCGCGACAATCTGGCAGGGATGTGAGCGGTCAGTAAGGCCGTTGATCACCGGCACGGTTGCAAAGCGCGCCATTTCCTCGATCTTTGCATGATCGTCAGTCCGGATCATGATTGCATCGGCCATCCGGCTGAGGACGCGCGCCGTGTCGGCAATGGTCTCGCCGCGCCCAAGCTGGCTGGTGCCCGATTCAAGGATGACGACGCTGCCGCCGAGTTGGCGCATAGCAATATCAAAGCTGACGCGGGTGCGCGTCGAATTCTTCTCGAAAATCATTGCGAGCACAAAGCCGTCGAGCGGTTTGTCTGCATCGACCCGGCCTTTGGGCCAAGCGGAGCGCGCAAGTTTGCGCTCGTGCGCATCGCCCAGCATAGCGGCAATCGCATCGGTGCCAGCGTCGGACAAATCAAGAAAATGGCGAATAGACATTACGCGGCCTCTGGAATCTCATAATCAGCCGCACCGGCCGATAATTTTTCAAAGAACTCGTCAATTTCGGCATCGCCGATAACCAAGGGCGGTAAAACACGCAAAGTGTTGTCACCTGCGGCCACGGTCAGCAGCTGGTGATTGTCGCGCAGATGGACAAAGAACGGGCGGCTTTCAGCCTTCATCTTGATGCCGAGCATGAGCCCCATACCGCGGACCAGCTCGAACAAATCAGGATAGTTTCCGATAAATTGCTCAAGCCGCGCGCGTATCCGGTCACCCTTTTCGCGCACGCTGGCTAAAAATTCCTCATTGGCAACCGCATCCAGCACAGCTTTGCCCGCAGCCATGGCCAAAGGATTTCCGCCATAGGTTGAGCCATGCGTGCCAAAAGTCATGCCGCGCGCAGCCTTTTCGGTTGCCAGGCAGGCGCCCAGAGGGAAACCGCCGCCGATACCCTTTGCAGTCGCGAGAATGTCGGGCTCGATCCCGTACTGCTCATAGGCATACATAGTGCCCGTCCGCGCAACACCGCATTGAACCTCGTCCAGGACCAGCATCAAATCGTGTTCATCGGCCAGATTGCGCAGTCCGGTCATGAATTCTTGCGATGCCGGACGGATACCGCCTTCACCCTGAATGGGTTCGACCAGGAAACCTGCGGTGTTTGGTCCGATCAGCGCCTTAACCGCCTCAAGGTCGTCAAATTCACAATATTTGAAACCCGGAAGCAGCGGCTTGAAACCCTCATGCATCTTGGTTTGGCTCGATGCGCTGATGGTCGCCATAGTGCGGCCATGAAACGCATTGTTGAACGTTATCAATTCAAACCGGCCATGGTCGCCTGCAGACTGGTGATAGGCTCTTGCCGTTTTGATGGCTGTTTCGACAGCTTCCGCACCCGAGTTGGAAAAGAAAACCGTATCGGCAAATGTCTTGTCGACCAGCATCTGGGCCAGACCTTCGCCTTGCGGACTGCCATAGAGGTTCGACACATGCATCAGCGTTGCCGCCTGCTGCTGGATCGCACCGATCAGGCCGGGATGCGAATGCCCGAGAAGATTGACAGCGATGCCGCTGGCAAAATCAAGATAGCGCGTGCCATCCTCGTCGATCAGATGGCAATGCTCCCCTCGCACCGGCCGGACGCCGCAGCGGGGATATACGGGCATGAGGGGGGTAATGG
>JBATLU010000415.1:0-3871 GCA_049289475.1 Pontixanthobacter sp.
GCCTTCATGTCCGCCATCTGCATAGCCGCAATCGTCATCTTCTGGATCAATCAATGAGTCCTGAGCCTAGCTGGGGCATCCTGTAGCAAACAGGTCCTGACCCTAGTATAGTTTCTCTAGCGTAGAATTTCTGGACCATTAGGCGTGCTGGCTGTTAGGTAAAGGCAAACTGTAGGCTGGTGCTGAACTGCAAAACTTTACCTTCCGCCAAATTCTGCTTCCTATATGCTTACAGTTAGGAACACAAAAAGCCCCACTGGAAGCAGTGATGCTAAAAAAGCATTGTTTTTCAATGATATGGTTGTTGCGGGGGTTGGGTTTGCTGGCAGTATCTTGTTTGTTACAACCTCAGTGACCATTGGTCTCGGGATTGCCGCCAAAGCTTTGGTTGCTCGCTCATTAGGAGAAAACAACGAGGCCCGCGCAGCAGAATATCTGACCCATGTCATGCTGATCGGAATCTTGTTTTCTGTCGCTTGTGCAGCCATGATTTACATCTACCTGGGCGCACTGACAAGTCTTGTAGGTGCCTCTGACGAAACCCAGCGGCTTTTCGATTTCCTACCTGAAGATTTTGACACCGACGATGCCGGCTATGCTGGTGGGAATTGTGACTTCAGTAGCACTGCGCAGTCACGGAGCATCGCCGCTCGCGATGAATGTAACGCTGGTCGCCGGCGCTGTGAACGCTGCGCTGGATCCGATCTTCATTTTCTGGCTGGATCTAGGCATGGACGGAGCCGCATGGGCGACCGTAATCTCGCGTTTGTCCATGGCGTTGACCGGCATATGGTACATTGCAAGCCTGCACGGCGGCTTCACGCCGCTGTCGCTCTCTGCAGCCATGAGCGATCTGCGGCCAATTTCAGGCATCTCGTTGCCTGCCAATGTCGCCACGCCAATCGGTTCTGCTTATGTCACGCGCGCCATTTCGGAAATTTGGCGAGGGAGCGGTGGCCGGCATGGCAGTGATCGGCCGTATAACGCCCATCGCCTTTGCCCTGATCTTTGCCATACCGTCATTCGCGCCAAGCACCGCAGCGCGCAGCCAGCCAATTCGGGAGACAAGATGGCGCTCAGGATGAATGTGCAATCGGGACATATGGATCGCTACTTTCGAAAAACCTGTTTTGGGAAGCCAGAAAAGATTCTCCGAAGACACGGCCGGAGGCCGGGGGGCAAGCGTCCAGCCCGTGTCTTCGAAGTTCACAAGCGGTTTGGCCTACTGAAGATCGCGGTTCATCACGGCAGTCCAGGCTTTGACAAAGTCGCTGACGAATTTGTCACCGCCATCGTTGGAGGCATAGACTTCCGAGACAGCCCGCAGTTCAGAATTGGAGCCGAAGACGAGATCTACCGGCGTAGCGGTCCATTGCAGCGCGTTCGTGTCCCGGCTGCGCCCTTCGTAGAGACCATCGGATTCGGCCGACTTCGTCCAGGCGGTCGACATGTCGAGCAAATTGACGAAGAAATCATTGGTCAAAACGCCGGGGCGTGCGGTGAGAACGCCGTTGGCCGAACCGCCGGTGTTCGCATTGAGAGCGCGCATCCCGCCAACCAGAACTGTCATCTGCGGAACCGTCAGATTCAACAGGTCCGCTCTTTCGACGAGCATTTCGGCAGGTGAAAGCCGGCTGTCCGCTGCATAATAATTCCGGAAGCCGTCAGCCTTGGGTTCCAATGCCGCAAATGAAGCCGCATCGGTCTGATCCTGCGGCGCATCCACACGGCCAGCGGTAAACGGTACTTCGATAGTGGTGCCTGCCTGCTCTGCAGCCTGCTCGATCGCAGCGCTGCCGCCGAGGACGATGAGATCGGCCAGCGAGACTTGCTTTCCGCCCTTTTGCGCCCGGTTGAAGCTGCTCTGGATTGCTTCGAGTTTCTTCAGGACACCTTGCAATTCAGCAGGGTTATTGGCCAGCCAGTTGATTTGCGGTTCGAGGCGGACGCGTGCGCCGTTGGCCCCGCCGCGCATGTCGGTATCGCGGTAACTGGCCGCCGATGCCCACGCTGTGCGAACGAGCTGAGGAACGGTAAGTCCTGATCCCAGGATGCGCGCTTTGAGATCTGCGACATCTGCCGCGCCGATCTGCACGTAGTCTGCCTTTGGCAGTGGATCCTGCCAGTTGAACTGCTGGCTGGGGACGTCCTTACCCAGATAACGCGAGCTCGGCCCCATATCGCGGTGGGTCAGTTTGAACCATGCGCGGGCAAAAGCGTCCGCGAACAGCTGGGGGTTCTTCTGGAAACGCAGCGAAATTTCGCGATAGGCCGGATCTTCCTTCAAGGAGAGGTCGGTGGTGAACATGATCGGTTTGTGCCGCACGCCTTCCAGATGGGCATCGGGCGTGAAGGTGGCAGAGCTTTCGTCGCTCGGGACCCATTGGATGGCACCTGCCGGGCTCTTGGTCTGGACCCAGTCAAACCGGAACAGATTGTCGAGGTAATCGGTCGTGAAGGCCACCGGATTGGAGGTCCAGGCACCTTCGAGGCCGCTGCTGACGGTATCCTCGGCATTGCCCTTGCCGCACTTGTTCTTCCAGCCAAATCCCTGCTGCTCGACCGGAGCAGCACTTGGCTCTGCGCCAACACACTTGCCCGGATCATGCGCGCCATGCGCCTTGCCGAACGTGTGCCCGCCCGCGATCAGCGCCACGGTTTCCTCGTCATCCATCGCCATCCGGCCGAATGTCTCACGAATGTCCTTCGCGGCAGCAACCGGATCGGGATTGCCATTTGGCCCTTCCGGATTGACGTAGATCAGCCCCATCTGGACGGCAGCCAGGGGCCGCTCAAGCTTGCGATCACCGCTGTAGCGCTGGTCAGCAAGCATCTTGTTTTCCGGACCCCAGTAAACCGTGTCTGGTTCCCAGTCATCCACGCGCCCGCCAGCGAAGCCGATGGTCTTGAAACCCATCTGTTCCAGCGCGACGGTGCCGCTGAGGGCCATCAAATCAGCCCAGGAGAGCTTGCGGCCATATTTCTGCTTGATCGGCCAGACCAGACGCCGTGCCTTGTCCAGACTGACATTATCGGGCCAGCTGTTGAGGGGTTCAAAGCGCTGCTGACCGCCGCCAGCGCCGCCGCGGCCATCGGTGACGCGGTAGGTGCCAGCGCTGTGCCAGGCCATGCGGATGAAGAACGGACCGTAGTTGCCGTAATCAGCTGGCCACCAGGGCTGCGACGTTGTCAGGACCTTGGCGATGTCCGCCTTCACCGCATCAAGATCAAGCGTGTTGAACTCTGCCGCGTAATCATAGTCAGCGCCAAGCGGATTGGATTGCGGTGCTTCTTGCCGCAGGGGGCTAAGATCGAGCCGGTCAGGCCACCAATCCTTGTTGGTCATGGCTTGTTCCTGAGCCATGGCCGGAGCGGAAATGGCCAGCGGCGCCAGCGCGACTGAAATAATCGTCAAAATCTTGATTGAGTAACTGCGCATGACTGCGTCTCCCCGAGGTTTGTTTGGTAAGGTGTACATTACGACGCATACAAGGCAGCGCTGGCAAAAATTAAGCATAGGATCGGCGCCCGTACCGGCCAGGTGTTCCCCCTGCGCCTGGCCGGTATAAAGCGCGATTGAAGCGCTTGATGCTGATCCCGCCCTTAGGCGCTGATCTTCGCCCTAAAGTTCCAAGGGACGCAGTTTTGACTCGCCGGATCAATTTGTGAATAAGTCATTTTCATTCTCCTCGGCCGGAATGTCGGCTTTCGGGGACTAAGATTTGGCATCTCTACGACTGAGATCGGGGCGTAAAGCGGAAGTAGGAAATGAGATTAGTTCAATGTCCGCTGCTGGGTTATCAGCTGAACTTCCGCTTTTTTCTGTGAGCAAACACGTCCGGCTGGTGTGGCAAGGGCAACAATCTAGTTC
>JBATLU010000416.1:0-2270 GCA_049289475.1 Pontixanthobacter sp.
GTCTGATACCCAGCAAGCCATTATCGCAGGCGGATGTTTCTGGTGCACAGAGGCGGTTTTCCGCGATGTGATCGGGGTGAGCGAGGTCGAGAGCGGCTATATCGGCGGCACGGTGGAGAACCCGACCTATAAGCAGGTATGCAGCGGTACAACCGGCCATGCCGAGGCAATCCGGGTGACATTCGACACCGGCGTTATTTCCTACGCCGAAATCCTCGACGTGTTCATGGGCACGCATAATCCGGCGGAGTTGAACCGTCAGGGTAATGACATCGGCACGCAATACCGCAGCGCGATCTTCCCGCTGGATGATGCGCAGCACGCAGAAGCAGAGGCCGCGATTGGCCGGTGGAACGACAGCAACAGCGGCACTGCGGTTACAACAATCGAGCCGCTCGGCCCATGGTATCCGGCGGAGGATTACCACCAGGAATATTGGGAAGGCGAAGGCAAGAGCAACCCATATTGCCTCGCGGTGATCCCGCCAAAGATCATGAAATTGCGCAAGAGCTTTCAGGACAAGGTGAAGGGGTAGGTTGGGGCGGGTCGTTTGAGCCGTTTGCACGCCCGCTTCAGCGAAGTTGCAATCTACCTTTCGTAAATGCGTGGTTTGGGTCGCCCCACCTCTGTGGTAGATATATTTTAGACAGATCGAGGAGCAGAACAGATGACGCTAACAACCATTGTCCTTCTGGTGCTGGGGTTGTTCGTCGCACAGCTGTTTCTGCAGGAAACATCACGCTTCGGGCTCGATCTGATGGGAATAATCGGGAACCGTGACAAGCTGCCCACACCTTCGGTGGTTGCGGCCCGGTTGGACCGCGCCAAGAACAATATGCTCGAAGCACTCCCGCTGTTCCTTGGCCTTGCAATGTTGGCATTCCTGTCTGGTGGCGAGCCGAATGAAGCAGCGAACGGTGCGACAGTCTTCCTTATCGCGCGCATCCTCTATGTTCCTGCATATATGAGCGGAATCCCGATGCTGCGTTCGCTTCTGTGGCTCGCAGGAATGGCCGGCCTCTTGATGATGGCATCGATCAACTTCTAAGCGGCAAGGCATTGCGGCGAAGGCCAGCGCAACCCCTATTGCCTCACCGCAATCCCGCTGACGATCATCAAGCTGCATAAGAGTTTTCAGGACAAGGTGAAGGGGTGAGTTTGAGTGGCAGCTAACGACCCAATTGCGGCCATAGCTTAAATGGGAAATCTCATCGAAATCGACTTTACATCGTCAACTAGTCCTTGACGCGCTCGCGTCAATGATGCATTGACCGATCGTCAACAATTAATTGACGGAGAAGGTCATGCGCATTTCAGAACAACAGGCTATCAGAGATATGACGGCATCCGTTATGGTCGACTGGGCAAATACCCGTGAGCCTCCTTTCACTGGAGAGGCTATAGATGGCTTTGCGGATGCGATTACCGCATCCTATTTGATAGCGGACGAGGGACGACTTACCCTACATCGCTGGGTCGATGCCGCTCGGCGGGCCGGACTGAGTTGGTCCGATGTCGGCGAGGTGTTGGGTATTTCCAAGCAAGCCGCCCAGCAACGATTCAGGCCGGGGGAAAACCGCGAAGAAGTCATTCCTGATGAAGGAAGTATGGTCGTGCGTCTCGGAGCAACCGCCTTCAACGAAATGCAGATATTGCGAGAAGAGGGTGAGAAAGGCAATGAACTGGTGGGCGTTGGAATTCTGAAACTGATTTTTCGGCATACCGATCATACATGGGAGTATCGGCGGGAAATTGGCAATGCATCGACAGCCGATGATATGCGAAAAGCCGGATGGATCATCGTAGATAGCTGGCTGCCTTTTCGCTATTTCAAGCGGCCAATGGGTGCGGGCTAGCAATTTAGGTCCGCTTCTCGGCCGTTTGTGGCGGGAAGAGGACTGTCACCAATCCACCCCAGTTTCGGACATTCACCTACTTCCGCCAGCGCCCCACAAAAAATCCGTCCAAGCCGCCATCGTCATGCAGCATCCCCGGATCAGTTCTTAACCAACCATCTTCGGTCGGATCCAGTCCGGCGGGCAATTCGTCGCTGGTGATCGGCACTTGGGTCAGCTTTACGCCTTCTGCCTGTGCTTCGCCTTCGGCGCTTTCGAGCGAGCAGACTGCGTAGATCAGCGTGCCGCCTTCGTTCAGCCAGCCTGACGCGCGGTCGAGCAGCGCGTTTTGCAATTCGGCTTGCTCCTCTATCTGACGGTCGCCGATCCGGTGGATCACGTCAGGATGGCGGCGGGCGGTGCCGGTGGCGGTGC
>JBATLU010000417.1:0-4867 GCA_049289475.1 Pontixanthobacter sp.
GCACTTGGGTTTGTGCATCCTCAGCCCCGATTGCAGCGCGCAATTCCGCTTCGGCTTGTTCATCGGAAATATGCGCTGACGAATAGACATAGCCGTTGCCGATGCGAGACTTCAGTGGGATTGCCCAGCGCCAACCCGCCTTCATTGCGATGCTGTCCGTCTGCGGGCGATAGGAACCTTTGTGCATCGTAGGCAAGACGACTGCAGAATCGTTGAACAGATTTTCCGAGAAGGGCAGAAACCGGGTCCCAATTGCGCCTTGCGCGATCATTGCGCGGAAGCCCGAACAATCTACGAAGATATCTGCTTCGATCCGCTCGCCCGCATCGCTGAGCAAGGCTGCGACATTGCCATTGGCGCTCAGTTCCACCCGCTCCACCGTGCGCGGCAAATGCTCCACACCCCGCTCCACGGCCCAATCGCGCAGAAATATTCCGAGCTTTTGCGCGTCAAAATGATAGCCATAACTGGGCGCAAACGGGAAATTGCTTGCCGGGTCCGGCCCCTTGGCCTGGCCGGCCAACATCGAAGCGAGGAAGTAATCATCCGGGTGTGCAGACACATCGAAACCGCGCCGCGCCAAGCTGCAATTGCGGATAAAAGCCGGTTCCGAATGCAGATCAACTGGCCCGGGGAACGGATGAAAATAACTTCCAAAGCCTGGCCGCTCACTCCAGTCGGTGAAGCGGATGCCCAGCTTGTAGGTGGCATCACAAGCGAGCATCCACACATCTTCGGCGATGCCGAGATGTTCGAAAAAGGCTTTAAGCTGAGGTGTCGATCCCTCACCAACGCCAATGATACCGATCTCCGGACTTTCGATCACCGTCACAGATCCGCCGCGCGCACCCCAAGTGTGATGCAGCAGGCAGGCAGTTATCCACCCGGCGCTGCCGCCGCCCAGTACTACGACACGGGGCGGGGTCATACTCACCGGGGCTTGATCTCCATCGCGAAGCCGCCAGCACGGGCAATCGAAAGATCGAGTTTAGATGCCGAGGTCACAGCAAGCGACTCCACCGCCATGGAATGGCGGTCATCGCCCAGTCCATCAGCACCTTCTCCATCGCGCCAGATCGTTGTCACATAGCTGCGGCCCGGATCGAGGAATGACAAATCAAGCGACACTGAGCGCGCATTTTCATCGGTCACACCGCCAATATACCAGTTTTCTGCGCCGCGCTGTTTTCGTGCCAACACGGCATATTGTCCAATCGCCCCGTCGAGCAATTTGGTCTCGCTCCAATCGGTTGGAACACGCTCTACAAAATCAAGTGCTTGCGGCCACGCTTCGAGGTTTTCGGGCAAGTCAGCCGCCATCTGGATCGGCGAATAGATTACCACATAATACGCGAGCTGGCGTGCCAGAGTTGAGGGGATGTCAGGTTTGTCCGCACCGCGTCCCTTCAGGCTGAAAATGCCTGGCGTGTAGTCCATCGGTCCGGCGAGCAGCCGTGTCCACACCATGGTCGGCACATGGTCAGGCTGGTTCTTCGGGCTACCCCACGCGTCATATTCAGCACCGCGCGCACCTTCGCGGCTGACCCAATTGGGATAGGTCCGCCGGAGGCCAGTATCTTTTATCGGCTCGTGGGGATTGATCGCAATATGATGCGCGGCGGCTTCCTTGACCACTTTGAGGTGATGGCGGACCGATTCCTGTCCGTCATGCCATACGAAGATTTCATTGCCATCAGCGTCGCGGCTGATCAGTCCGCCTGCGTCGGCGACATAGCCACTCTTTACCGCATCAATGCCAAGCCGTTCGTAAAATGCCATCGCATCGGGCAATTGCCGTTCATAGACGTCGATATTGCCCCCGGTTTCGTGGTGGCCAATGATCCGTACACCTTTGGACTTGGCATAGGCGGCGACTTTTTCGATATCAAAATCGGGATAGGCCTTGGTGAAATCGAACTCGCGGCCATTGCCGAACCAGTTACCGTCCCATCCGACATTCCAGCCTTCGATCAGCACGCCCCGAAAGCCGTGCTTGGCAGCAAAGTCGATGTGTTTGATAGCATTTTCGGTGGTTGCGCCATGCTTTGCGCCGCCGGCCCAGCTGGTTTTGCCGAGATGCATTTCCCACCAGATGCCGATGTATTTGTGCGGGGTGAAATAGCCGACATCACCCAGTTTGTTGGGCTCGTTGAGATTTAGTTCCAGATTGCTTTCATAAAGGCCAGCTGGACTGTCCGAGATACGGATGCTGCGCCACGGCGTAGTGAATGGCGCATCGCGGATGACTTTCGGTCCGCGCGGACTGGGCGCGAGCAATGCGCGAAAACGCGTGCCCGCCATCCGCTTCAACCACATTCCCGAATAATCGACCAGAGCTGCCTCGTGGAACGCCAGATAAGTGCCATCGCCCAACTTCATTGTTACCGGTGTGTGCACAGTCGACAGCGCGCTAACTGTCGTTTGCTCGTACAGATATTCATACCGGTTCCAGTCGCCTGCCTGGATCGACCATGCGGTTCCGTCTTCGGCGATATTGAATTCGGTCAGTTCCTCCGCAATGTTCGCGGTCTTGAAGTATGCCTGATCGGGGAATTCATAGCGAAAGCCGATACCGTCATCAAACACCCGCAGCCGAACAATTATCTGGCGCGGTGTCTCGTCCTTCTCGGCAAAAGTAAGGGTAAGCTCATTGTGTGTGTCTTTGACAAATTGCCGTTCACCCCATGGCTGTTCCCAAGTGCCATCTGCCGCCGCGATCTTGCTCGAGGTCACTTCGAAATTCCGCCGCATCGGTTCTGCATCGGTGAAACTAAAGCCGAGGTTTGACTTGGTAATCAGCGGCTTTCCGTCGCGCTCTACCGAATAAAACGGAATACCTTCACCGTCTGCATCAAGCGTGACACTGATCCGTCCATCGGGGGACCGCACTGTCTCTGCCTGCACCGCTTCTGGCAGTGCAAATGCAATACATATTGCGAGTAACCTGCTTAGTCGCATGGTTTTTCCTCGATAATAACTGCACCATAGGGTGCCAGTTGCGACGGACTCGATCCGTCGGTGGCGAACAGAAGTGCGAAACCATCGCTGTAATCTGCACCCGTTGTCGCGGTGCCCATATTGAATAGGCAGCGGATGCGCTGGCCATCGGCCTCGCGCACCATTTCCAGTATACTTCCTGCGGGACTACAACGCGCTATTTGCCCATGGTGCAGCGCCGGATTGGCATTGCGCAGCTTAAGAACCGCGCGTGTGTAAGTAAGCAGCGAGTTTTCGTCGCCATCTTGCTGATCAATCGCGATGCTTTGGTTGTGCGCACCAACCGGCAACCAAGGCTCGCCAGTGGTAAAGCCGCCATGTGCGCTGGCCGCTTCCCAGGGCATTGGGGTGCGCGCTCCGTCGCGCGACAGCGTTAGCGGCCAATTGGCGATAGCTTCGGGATCGTGCAGTTGATCGAAGGGAATATCGACTTGCGTGAGCCCCAGTTCCTCTCCGTAATAGATGATCGCGTTGCCGCGCAAACACATCAGCAGCAGCATCTTCAATCGGGCGAAGGCGTCGCGGTGTTCGGGCGCGCACCAGCGCGACAATGCGCGCGGTGCATCGTGATTTTCGAATGCCCAACTGGGCCAGCCCACACCAAGCTGATCAGGCCATTGCGCTTGCGCCGAACACACTAGGCCCGGGGTGAATGTGTCGGCATAAAGGAAGTTGAAGCCGTAAGCGGAATTGAGATGCGTTTCGCCCGCAGTGAAGGATTTCATCTCGGCCTCCGCCTCGTCTCCGCCCACTTCGGCGACGGTGAAGATCGCGTCATAGCTATTGGACACTTCGCGGATGCGCGCGATGAAATCTGGTATCGCGGGATGCGACTGGTTATGTGTGCGGAGCTGGAAGTCGAACGGTCGCGTGCGGGGTTTGTCAGTGGCCGGAGCGGGTGGATTGTCACGCAATTGCGGGTCGTGCATCAAGAAATTAAGTGCATCGATGCGGAAACCGTCGACCCCGCGATCGAGCCAAAAACGCGCAACTTCCAGAAGTGCATTTTGCACATCGGGATTATGCCCGTTGATCTGCGGCTGGCTGCTGAGGAAATTGTGCATGTAATATTGTCCGCGCCGGGCGTCCCACGTCCACGCGGGACCCCCGAACACGGACTGCCAGTTTGACGGAGGCGACCCGTCAGGCTTGGCATCTGCCCACACATACCAATCCGCCTTATCATTATCTTTGCTGGATCGGCTTTCCGCGAACCATTGATGCTCGTCGGAAGTGTGCGAGTAGACTTGATCAATCAGAACCTTAAGCCCGAGCGCATGAGCGCATGCAATCAGCGCATTGAAATCGGACAGCGTGCCGAAGATTGGATCGACATCGCAATAATCGGCCACATCATAGCCGAAATCCTTCATCGGCGATGTGAAGAAAGGCGAAATCCAGATCGCGTCAACACCCAGCGAGTCAACATAGTCAAGCTTGCTGGTTATACCGGGAAGATCGCCAATCCCGTCGCCGTTGGAATCCATGAAGCTGCGTGGGTAAATCTGGTAAATCGACGCACCGCGCCACCAAGGGTGATCGTGTGCTCTCTTTCTTAGGGCTTGGTCTAGGCGCGACAGTGTGTTCATTTCACGGTCTCGCTTACGCGGCAAATCGCATAGCCGAAGGGAGGCAGCGTTAGCGCCACCGAACCCGGCGCAGTTGGCGTCGTCGGACATGTGCCGGCCAAACTTTCCAGCCTTCTTGCACGATAGCCAAGGGTGCTGTTGACGGATATCGACGCGCCCGATGTGTTGTAAGCCAGCAGATATTCAGCCCCGCTCTTCGGGTCGAAGCGGGAGACAGAAAACAACCCCGGCTCTTGACGGTATTCGCGCACTATTTGCTTGCCACGCGCCAGCGCCGGATG
>JBATLU010000418.1:0-2662 GCA_049289475.1 Pontixanthobacter sp.
GTGTAGCGGCTGCCCGCCAATCGACGCGCCAAGGGCAACGACGATTTCATCGTCAGCCGGTGCGTCCGGCACAGTTGTGTGGATGGCCTGATAACGTGAGCGTCGCCCGCCATCATCCTTGTCCATCAAGGGGATCATCAGTGGTGTTCCCGCCGCCCCGCGCGTGTTGGTGAACACCAGATATGTCTTGGCGTTGACCGCCTCGCGGAACTGGTTTGCGAACCACCGGGAGCGAGTTGGCGCCCGGGCGTGCTCGATCTCGCCACCCATACCGACGATGGACGCCTTGCCATAGCCTTCAAGCTGATCGCCGGTGACATCAAGGATCATGCCGGTCAGCAGCTTTCCGACTGCGGACAGACATCGCGCACTTCGGGACAAAGATCCTCCAGCCACCCGCGCCCGAACCACGGATTGCAGATGATCGCGATCGCAGCGATCAATCTTGTCGGCAGTCCGACTTCCCTGCCGCCTTCGACAGAGATTTTCTGGATACTCAAGATGGTAGGGCGTATCTCGGCGGCCATTGCAGTGGTCCATTCGGTTTGCATTTCTGGTCATCGGCTGTGTTGTTGGTCAGAAAAGGCGATCAAGGACCGGCACGTCTGCCAGCCCTTGACCAAATTCAGATCAAAGCGCGCCGATTTCCTTGAAATAGCGGGCCGCACCAGGATGCATCGGAACGCCGTAGTCCTTGGCGCCCAGTGCAGGCGTCATCCCGTTGAAACTGGTGTTGGAGCCCTGAAGCTCGGTCAGGTTTTCCCAGAAGCTCTTGGTGAACTGGTAGACTGACTCTTCGTCCGCATTTTCGTCGGTGAACACCACTTGCGCCAGACCGAATGTCGCAACCGGGGTGGACTGGCCGGTATAGGTATCAGCCGGAATTTCGAACGGGACAAGCAGGCCGAAGTACTTCTCGTTGAGCTTGTCGACAACGGACTTCGGGATGCCGATGTAGCGGATTGGCATGGTTGCCGACAACCGCTGGGCCGATGCAAGCCCAAGCTGGTAAACATGGCTGCCGCCAACAAAAACGCCGTTCTGGACTTCATCGAATACCTGACCGGTAGCAACGGTTCCGGCCTTGAAAGAGTCGAGCGGAATGTCCGCGGCCTCAAGCAGATTCAGGTTCATGCCATGGGTAAAGCTTGATGGCACATTGATGTTGAACGACTTCCCCTTGATTCCTTCCATTGAGGTGATGCCGCTGTCTTCGCGCACGAAGAAGTTCTCGGGTACAACACCGAAGCTGAACACGTAACGCAGCTTCTTGAAGTCGTCCTTGTTCGGCAGTTCGCCAAAATCGCCGCGGCCATTGTAGGCGAATTCAAGATCGATCAATGTCGTCAGCGCCAAGTCGACCTGGTCCGACAGCACCAGCCCGAGGTTGTCGCGATATCCACCCGTTGTCTGTACCGAGAACCGATACCCGTCCTGGGATTTGTTCGCGATGTCGGCCATCAGAGCTCCGTTCACATATGGCCCGGTGCCGGAGCCGCTGGCTCCAATCGACAATTGTTCCTGCGCCTGTGCCGACACGGCATAAATCTGTGTCGCAACGAGTGCAGCAATGGACAGTGATAGGTACTTCCTCATAGTAGCAGTCCTTTCATGTTGCAGTTGGAGAGGATTGTTTGCCGGAATGTCCCGCCGTGAGCCGGTAGGCTAGGATCGCGCCGACAAGGGTCAGGCCGACGAAATCGGTAATGCTACCCGGGTTGATCAATGAGATTGCAGCCGCAACCAGGATAGCCCTCTCGGGCCATGTGATCCATGAACCGCACCACCCCTGAATTCCGGCTGCGGCGGCAAAAACCCCGACAGCGGCGCTGAACGTAGCGGTGGCAATATCGAACCACGATCCGACCAGGAACAGCGCATCGGAATACAGGAACATGAACGCCACAATGAAACCGGGAAGGGAATGCGTGAAGGCGGTTACCGAGGTTTTCCACCAGTTCGCCTTTGCGATACTGGCCGCAACCACAGCCACAATCGCCACCGGCGGCGTCGATCCCGATTTGATCGCAAAGTAGAACAGGAAGAGATGCGCCCCGAGCTTCGGTGCACCCGCCGTGATCAGTGCGGGAGCAGCAAACATCGCGAGCAAAAGATAGGCAATCGGTGTCGGCATTCCCATGCCAAGCAGAGTCGCGGCAACAACGGTCAACAGCGCGGTGATGATCAGTGACCCGTCGCTGATCGACAGGATGATTTCCGTCAGGCGCGGTCCGAGCCCGGTCGCCACGATTGCTGCCTGCAACAAGCCGATTGAAATAATCAGCGCCGTGATCGCCGCTGCCTGCCGCATGCCGTCATCGAAATGCGCCAGCAACTCGCGAAGCGAAACCCGTGTCACGCTGCGTGCGAGGCCCGCGGCCAATGCCGCACCCAGCGAAATCAACGCCGCATATGACACCGTGTAGGTTTCAAAGATCAGAAGGTAGAAAAGCAGAAGCGGAGAAATCAGCAGATGCCAGCCGTCGCGCAGGCTGTCCCAAGCGGAGGGGATCTGATCTTCGGGAATGCCCTCGAGACCCTCTTTGAGAGCCTCGATATGGATGACCCAGTAAAGAGAAAGATAATACAGCAGCGACGGCACAAGTGCTGCCAAGGCAATCGTTGCGTAGGGGATGCCGGTCAGCTGCGCCATGATGAAGGC
>JBATLU010000419.1:0-2038 GCA_049289475.1 Pontixanthobacter sp.
CTCGTGCTGCCGACAAGCTGCGCCGCGACGCTGATGGCGACCGCCAGAAACAGGCCATGGCCAAGACCCGCGACGAAGCGCGCAGCGATGATGAAGGTCAGGTCATTGGACATGGCCGCGAACAGGCTGCCGAGGCTGAAGACCAGCGCCGTCGCCAGCATGACCCGCTTGCGCGCCCATCCAGCGGTCAGCGCGCTCAGGATCGGCGCCGAGATGGTGGCGCCAAGCGCATAGGCGCTGACCACAGCACCAACCGATTCATTGCTCACGCCAAGACTGCGGGCCATGACATCGGAAAGCCCGATCGGCACGAACTCGGCGAGCCCGAGCGCAAATGCGGTGAGAGCGAACATGTAAATGGCGAAGGGCATGCGATCGCTGCGCGAACCAGCATCCTCCAGACATGGCAGCCCTGCGGCGGGCCTTTCGATTGTGGCGTGCATGGGATCTGTACCTTTCAATCCGAATTCCTTTGGGGGCGTCTCGTGCCCCTCAGCGCGGTTTTCGTCGTGATGGCCGCACTGTCGTTCCGTGATGGAAATCAGATAGAGGAATCCGCATGAAGAAATAATACCGATGACAATCGATATACTATTGTGATATTCACAATAATAGTATGGCCGACAACCTCACAGACATGACCGCCTTCGTGCGCATTGCCGAAACCGGCAGCCTCTCGGCCGCCGCGTTGGAGCTGGATCAATCGCTGGCGGTCATCTCGCGCCGCCTCGCCCGGCTTGAAGAGCGGCTTGGCGTGCGTCTGATCAATCGCACGACCCGACAACTATCGCTCACCGATGAAGGAGTAGCGTTCCATCAGCGCTGCGCCCGCATCCTCAACGATATCGAGGAAGCGGAAGTGGAAGTGACCAAGGGCCGCGAGGTCGCGGTGGGCCTTCTGCGCATGACATCGACCTTTGCATTCGCACGGCGCCAACTGGCGCCGCTGCTGCACAGTTTCGGAGCGGAGCATCCGGGTTTGCGGGTCCACCTCGATGCCAGTGACCGCATCGTCAATCTGGTCGACGAAGGGTTCGACGTTGCCATCCGTTTTGGAGCGATGGCCGATTCCAGCCTGATCGCACGCGCGATCGCGCCCAACGCCTATGTGATGTGTGCGTCCCCGGGCTATCTCGACCGCAAAGGACGCCCGGAGAAAATCGACGACCTCCTGTCGCACGAATGCATCCTGTCTGGCTCACCGCCAGGCAACCGTTGGACGTTCGAGGATGGCTCCTCGGTCAAGCTGCGCGGCGATCTCAGCACCAACGATGGTGACCTTGCCCATGTCTGGGCGCTGGAAGGCGCGGGGATCGTTCTGAAGTCGATCTGGGACGTCTATGCCGACATTCATGAAGGGCATTTGGAGATCGTGCTTGCGGGCACGCGGCCCCCTGCAACACCGCTCCACGCCGTATTTCCGCACTCACGATTAGCCGCGGCAAGAGTCAGGCTCGTACTCGACTTTCTGACAAAGCAGTTGCGGGCACAGTGGGATGAAAAAATCGCGATGCTCGTTGCCACAGCTGATCCCTCAGCAGCTTCGTGAGAAAGTGCAATTCATAAAACCAGACGGCCGCGTGCCCGTGGCTTGCTCACGAACCATTCGCGCCAGCTGCACCGGATGAATGGTCGACCGGTCGGGAGTTCGACCCCGGAAGGGGACTGACCGCCTACGGCCCAGGATCTGCCATCTGATAGCGACGGAACGAACGGCGGGTTTCGGGTAGCGACGGAAAGCACTCTGTATTGCGACAAAGGGGTCGGAAGCAGTCGCGCGCTGCTCCGAAAATATCGGGCCATAGCGTAGAATCGACGGCTTGCTATCTCACCCGGTGGAATGCGGTAATCGGCGGCAATATCGCGCTATAGAGGGCAATCGGCGGTATGGCGGAGGGAGTGGGATTCGAACCCACGGTACGGTTTCCCGCACACACGCGTTCCAGGCGTGCGCCTTCAACCACTCGGCCACCCCTCCGGATATCGGAACAGCGGCGCACTATAGCCAGATGTCGGGACGGCGCAACCGCAGAAATTG
>JBATLU010000420.1:0-3435 GCA_049289475.1 Pontixanthobacter sp.
AGGCCCATCAATTCGGTGAACTTTCTGCGCAGTTTCGTCGGGCATTAAGCCTCCGCTTAATTCGACGATGTCCCACGAGATATTTTCCAAAACCTTGCTGGTCGGATCTTGGCTTTCGCGCAAAGGAATATTTTCGCCAGTGACGAGCATAGCCATCATCGCATCCACACCAGCAGACTGCTGATCCCAATGCCATGGAACTACGATTCCACCCTGATCGGAAGGTGCACATCCCAGTTTGATAAGTGCGTCTAGCTTGTCCCAAAGTTAGCCATCCGGTTCGTTTAGGCGCTTGCGGAGAGTTTCCCGACCAGAGCCGCCGCCGAAATCGAGCTTAATTTCAGGAGATGCCAGCGTTACCAACGCAGTTGCATCGCGCTTCTGAACGGCTGCCGAGAGCTGTTTGAGGAAAACGTCGGAGCCTTCGATATTCGCGCATTCGTTCCGCGGCGCATATTTGCCTTGCGGCAGCGCCACCGGTTCAGAACCTGCGACTTCCTCAACAGCGCCTTCAATGACTTCTTTCACCTTATCAGAGGGTGGATCGGTTCGATCACAAGATGCGATTGATGCCGCAAGGCAGCAAGCCAGCAGCGGTTTGGCGACGGTGTTAAAGTTTATCATATCGTCTCAACCATTGACCAAGTAGCGGGTTCCTGACTTCACTTAACAAGTGTAGCCCCGCTGCACCATGGGGCACATGGCCAGTTCGTTAATCGCGGCTCACGCTTGATTTTGGGATGGCTTCTCAATTCTGGGGCTGTCTTCATCCACAATATCCGCCGAAGTGTATCGCGGCGCACCTTCCACCAGCGGTACCTCGTCTATCTCGCGCTTGCCGATCTCGATACCCTTATCAGCCAAACGGCGACCGGCGGAGAGGACATTGCGTTCGAAACTGCCGACGAATTTGTTGTAATTGCTGACCGCGCTTTCCAGGCCAGAGCCGACGCGCTTCATATGCTCGGCTGCGACCGCGAGCCGGTCATAAAGCTCCGCCCCCGCCTTGCCGATCTCGCGCGCCTCGTCAGCGATCTTGTCCTGCCGCCAGACCTGCGCGACGGTGCGTGCAATCGCCACCAGATTGGTCGGGGTCGCAAGCAGCACGCCGTTCTTGAAGGCAAAATCCCACAATTCGGGATCAGCCTCCAGCGCAGCGGCGACAAAATGTTCGCCCGGCACGAACATCACCACATAATCGGGTGCTTCGTCGAACTGGCTTTGATAACTCTTCGCGCCCAGCGTCTGCACATGGTTGCGCATCGATTTGGCGTGGGCCAGCAGCGCGGTCTTGCGGACATCATCATCGTCCGCCTCGAACGCTTCCTGATAGGCGTTGAGCGAAACCTTGGCGTCGATAATCAGCTTTTTCTGGCCCGGCACATTGACGATGGCATCGGGGCGCAGCCGCCCGTCAGCGGTATCGACCGAATGTTCGAGTATAAAATCAGTGTGCTGCGACAAACCGCATTGTTCAAGCACATTTTGCAGCGCGCGTTCACCCCAGCGCCCACGCGCCTTGGGCGCATTGGTGAGCGAATTGCCGAGCCTTTGCGCCTCGCGTTTCACCTCTTCCTGACCCTGCCGCATGGTTTCGATCAGGCCGGTAAGCTGGCCAAAGGCATCGACCCGCTTGGCCTCCAATTGCGCGACCTGCTCTTCGTAATTCTTGAGCCGCAACCCGACCGGTTCGAGCAGCGCCTTGATCTTCTGCTCACCCACGTCTTCGCTCTGCTTGAAGCGTTCATTGGCGCGGTTGAGGAAGGCTTCCTGTGCTTTTCCAAGTACCTGAGCGCCGGTGTTCTCAAACTCCTTTAGGAGCTTTTCACGCGATTCTTCGAGCAGGCGTTTCTGTTCGGCAAATCCTGCGGCTTGCGCCTTGAGGCCGGTCAATTCTTCGCGGGTGCGGTCAAGCATTTCTGCAAGCCCGTCTGCCCGCGCCGCACGGTCGCTCATGGTGGCGAGTTCGGGCGCCATGCGGCTGATCTTCTCGCCAGCTTCTCTCGCTTCGGCATCGCGCTCGGCAAAACGCTGGCGCAAGTCAGCGACAGGCCGCGAACCGACAAACCAGCCGATGCCTCCGCCTAAAATCAGGCCGAGGATCAGGGTGAGAATTGTGAGAAGGGTCGGGTCCATTCTCGCAACCTAAGCGGAACGGAGCGGGAACGCTAGAGCTTTCGAGGACAATCCCCCAATCAAGCCGCCTTGCGCATCTTGTCCAGCTTTTTCAGCGCCATTTGCTTCTTCAACCGGCTGAGGTGGTCGATGAACAAAATGCCTTCGAGGTGGTCCATCTCGTGCTGGATGCAGGTCGCCATCAACCCGTCGAGCTGCTCTTCATGAACCTTGCCGTCCAGATCCTGATAACGGACGCGGCAGGTCGCGGGGCGGTCTACGTCGGCATAGATTTCGGGGACCGACAGGCAGCCTTCCTGATAGGTGACGAGTTCCTCCGCCGGATCAAGAATTTCCGGATTGATGAACACGCGCGGCTCCTTCAGCGTTGGCTGATGCGTATGGTGATGGCCGCCATGCGCGGTGCAGACCTCAGGCTCCGCATCGGGATCATCGGGTTGGAGGTCGATCACCAGCACGCGCTTGGGCACGCCCACCTGTATCGCTGCCAGACCAATGCCCGGCGCGTCATACATAGTTTCAAACATATCTTCGACGAGCGTTTTCAATTCATCATCGAATGTTTCGACAGGAGTCGAGATGGTTTTGAGCCGCGGATCGGGCACTTCAAGAATTTCTAGGATAGCCATGCGGCGCTATTTAGGGAGGGTTGCGCGTTGCCGCAAGCGTCAACCCACCGGCCTGCGCGCCCGCAGCGCCTGCGCCAGTGTCCCCTCATCCAGATAATCCAGCTCCCCGCCCACTGGCAGGCCGTGCGCCAATTGGGTAATCCGCACCGGAAATTCCTCCAGCCGCTCGGCCAGATAATGCGCGGTGGTCTGCCCTTCCAGCGTGGCGTTCATCGCCAGAACAACTTCGTCAATTCCGCCGCCAGCGACGCGGTCGAGCAGCGAACCGATGTTCAAATCCTCCGGCCGCACACCATCCATTGCCGACAATTTGCCGCCCAGCACATGATAGCGCCCAGTGAACAGTTTCGCGCGGTCGAGCGCCCATAAATCCGCGACATCCTCGACCACGCATATTGATCGCTGGTCACGGCGCGGGTCCGCGCACACGCCGCAGGGCTGCTGCGTATCGACATTGCCGCAAATTGTGCATTCGACCAATTTGTCGCGCACCGCCTCCAGCGCGGACAGCAGCGGCCCCAGCGCGGTCTCGCGGCGCTTAACCAGCCACAACACCGCGCGCCGCGCCGAACGCGGGCCCAGCCCGGGAAGCCGCGCCAATGCCGATGCCAATGTCTCGATCTCTTGCGATGCCATGGCAGGCAAGATAGGGCGCGTTCAGCTTGATAGG
>JBATLU010000421.1:0-4400 GCA_049289475.1 Pontixanthobacter sp.
GCTCCGGGTACTACAGCCAATCCGACAGATGCCATGCTGTCGGTTTCAACCAACGGCGACAAGGTCTTTGGCCCAGATACAACAGCTGCTGAAGTTTCGATGAATTCCAAGGCGATTATGCAAACGAATCAGGGCGCTGGTCAGCCGCAGAACAACATGCAACCCTACAATGCAGTCATGTATTGCGTTGCCTTGGAGGGCGTTTTCCCGTCGCGCAACTAATCTTCATTATAGAACTTTTGGGAAAGGGGGGCATTCTTGATTGCTCCTCTTTTTTTGTCCGCTCGCTTTCTACCCCAATTCCGGACATTCCTATTTAAATCATCGAACCCAACCTCGTCATTCCCGCGAAGGAGGGAATCCAGGTGGGTTGATGTGACCTGCCATTCAGGATTCCCGCCTGCACCGGAATGACGAAGTGGGGGTTTTGACATTTGCTGTAAAATCGGCGGTTGGTTGGCTGGTTTGTCTAGATGGCTGATGAATAATCAAAATCAGTCAAAAATCCTATTCTTAGTGCGCCCGACGATCGGTCATCGAGCCTGATCATGGGGCAGCTTTATC
Organism: Pontixanthobacter sp.; assembly: GCA_049289475.1. GTDB lineage: Bacteria > Pseudomonadota > Alphaproteobacteria > Sphingomonadales > Sphingomonadaceae > Pontixanthobacter. Next base: position 565 of record JBATLU010000421.1, read on the forward strand.
CCGCTTCGCTATCATAAAATATAACATGGTTAAGTGAGGCGTTTTCTTTCTCCAAGAGGAAAGCGTCGTCCTCTGGATAGTATTTCGCTTTGCTTGGATCCGCTCCCGCAAATTGTTTCACACAGTTGATATCTCGCCAAACGGTAACAAGCAAAAAATGTGCTGCATCATCCTCATCGCGGCGCGTGAAAATTGCCCGTAACAAGCCGGGAACTGATTGATAATCAGGGGCTGCCCGAATTCTCATAAATTCCTCGTATTGGCCTGCATCCGCAAGACTCGTACGTCCGTGCCAGGTTCTGAGAATCATCTGCCTACTTCGTTCCAAGTTCAGTCAAGTCTGGCGTTAGAACACTATGGTCGCGGCCCGAAAGCTGACTGTATTCTCTCTACCCCAATTCCGGACATTCCCATCCAAATCGTACACCCGAACAAACCCTCACACCAAGGAGCGGAATTCTTCCAATACGCTGCGGTAGACGTATTTCTTGAACGGCACGATAAGTTCGGGAAGCGTTTCGGCGTCGACCCATTGCCATGCGTCGAATTCTGCCGGATCGTGCGCGGTGAGGTTAATGTCGGCATCCTCGCCGGAAAACCGCATCAGGAACCAGACCTGTTCCTGCCCACGGAATTTGCCTTTCCATAGCTTGCCGATCAACTCCTCCGGCAGATCGTAGCGGATCGGTTCTTTGGTGCGCGCGATGATGGTGGCGTTTTGCGCGGCGACGCCGGTTTCCTCCGCCAGTTCGCGGAAGGCGGCAGCTTCCATATCTTCGCCCGGATCGACCCCGCCTTGCGGCATTTGCCACCACATATCCGCATCACCCATCATCTCGCGCGTGTCGATCCGGTGGCCGACAAACACTTTGCCCGCCGAATTGACCAACATCACGCCCACGCATGGGCGGTATCCAAGCTCGTTCATACGCCGGGATTCCCCAGCATGAATTTCATCGCCGCAAACACCCGTTCAAGATCACCCTGCGTGCTTGGCACCGCCTGGCGCAGATTGGAGAAACTGTGCGTTATGCCGCGCATCTCCAGATAGACATGGTCGATCCCCGCCATTCCCAGTGCAGCGGCATAGTCGCGGCCTGAATCGCGGATCGGATCGAGCGATGCGGTGGCGATTACGGCTGGCGCGCTGCCTGCATGGCCGGACAGAATGGGAAAGGCGCGGCTGTCTGCGGTGTCGGCGGCATAGCTTTGGTCGAAAAACTCCATCGATGCCTTGGTCAGCAAGAACCCTTCGGCAAATTTTTCCATGCTGCGCGAGCCATTGGCATTGCTGGCGAGCGGGAACAGCGGAACCTGCAGGATGACCGGGCAATCAGCGGGGGCATCGCGCAAAGCCTGCATTGTCACGATAGTTGCGTTGCCGCCCGCGCTGTCGCCCATCAGGATCAGGCCGGTGGCGCTGCGGCCCAGCTCTGCCGGATTGCCCGCCGCCCAGCGTGTTGCCGCCTCGCAATCATCGACTGCTGCGGGGAAGGGATGCTCGGGCGCAAGCCGGTAATCGACTGCGAGCACGGGAAAATCCATCTGCGCGGCAATTTCGGTGCAGAGATTGTGATGCGTATCGAGATCGCCAATCACAAATCCGCCGCCGTGATAGAACATAATCACCGGACCCGCCTCGCGGGTATCGCGCGAATCATACAGCCGCAGCGCAATATCGCCTGCCGGACCGGGGCAAGTGAGATCACGGATCACCGCCAGTTCGCGGGCGGGGCGGTCGGTCATCTGGTGCAGCGCGATGTAGCTGGCGCGCGCTTCCTCCAGCGTCATCTCGCTCATGGTGGGGCCAGCTGCCTGTTCGAGCATACCCAGCAGAATCTTCACATCCTCGCGGACGAAATGCGGTGTATCGCTCATAAAAATCGCTCTCCCATACAATGTTTGACGCTTGCTTAGCGCGCTCGCACGCTTTTTCACTCGACATTTTGCTTATGTAGGAGAAAAACTTCATTGCGAGAGGGATGTGTGGCACCTAGGTGCCAGACCCAGACAGAATAAGCGCCGGACAATGGCGTGCGAAAAGGAATGTAGATGGCTACCTTAGCCAAGGAAAAAACCACCGAATCCCCCGAAGCAGTTGTGGTCCGTTTTGCCGGAGATTCCGGTGACGGGATGCAATTGACTGGCGGTCAGTTCACTCTGTCCACCGCTCTGGCCGGCAATGATCTGGCGACTTTCCCCGATTTCCCGGCGGAAATCCGCGCGCCCCAAGGGACCCTGTTCGGAGTCTCGGCGTTCCAGATCAATTTCGGCAGCCGAGAGATCAACACGGCGGGTGACGCGCCCGATGTGCTGGTGGCGATGAACCCCGCCGCGCTGAAGGTGAATCTGCCTTCGCTCAAACCCGGCGGTCTGGTGATTATCGACACCGGCGAATTTTCGAAGCGCAATCTCGACAAGGCGAAATATGATGTCTCGCCGCTCGACGATGGCAGCCTTGCCAAATGGGATGTGCTGGCGTTTGATATTTCCGCGCTGACGATCGAGGCGGTCAAGCCGTTCGGGCTGGGCAATAAGGATGCGCTGCGCTCCAAGAATATGTGGACGCTCGGCCTGGCGCTGTGGATGTTCGACCGTGATCGCGCCCCGCTCGAAGACTGGCTGCGGACCAAGTTCAAAAACAAGCCAGACATTGCCGACGCCAATATCGCCGCGCTCAACGCAGGGCACGCTTATGGCGAAACGGCGGAGATTTCTGGCCCGCTGAAGAAAGTCCATGTCGATCCGGTCGAAAGCGCACCGGGACTGTACCGTACGATTACCGGCGCAGAGGCAATTTCGCTCGGTCTGGTGGCGGGCGCGCAATTGGCGCAATTGCCGATGTTCTTTGGCGGCTATCCGATTACTCCGGCCAGCGCGATTTTGCACCATCTGGCACGGCTGAAGGAATTCGGCGTCACGACGTTTCAGGCGGAAGACGAGATTGCCGCGATCTGTTCCGCCATTGGCGCCAGCTATGCCGGACAATTGGGCGTCACCAGCTCTTCCGGTCCCGGCATCGCGCTGAAGGGTGAGGCGATGGGTCTGGCGATCATGACCGAGCTACCTCTGGTTATCGTCAACAGCCAGCGCGGCGGCCCGTCCACCGGTCTGCCGACCAAGACCGAGCAGAGCGACCTCTACCAGGCCGTCTATGGCCGCAATGGCGATGCGCCGATGCCAGTGGTGTCCTGTTCCAGCCCCGGCGATGCGTTCGAGGCCGCGATCGAGGCGTGCCGCATCGCGGTGCAATATATGACGCCGGTGATGCTGCTGACCGATGGCTATATCGCCAATGCGGCGGAGCCGTGGATGGTGCCCGATCCGGCAAGCTATGCGCCATTCCCCGCAAAATTCCTGACCGAGAAAAACGCGAAGAATGCCGATGGAAGCGAGGAATTGCTGCCCTATAAACGTGATGCCAAGGGCGCGCGTCCGTGGATCAAGCCGGGAACCGAAGGGCTGATGCACCGCATTGGCGGGATCGAGAAACAGGTCGACACGGGCCATCTCGATTATTCGCCCGACAACCATCAGGCGATGACCGATGCGCGCAAGAACAAAATTCTGGGCGTGGACGTGCCCGATCAGGAAATCGCGCTGGGCGCGGCAGGCGGCAAGCTGGTCGTGGTCGGCTGGGGATCAACCTACGGCCCGATCCGCCGCGCGGTCGACAATTCGCGCAAGAAGGGGCTGGATGTCTCGCATATCCACGTACGCCATATCTGGCCGCTGCCGGGCAATCTGGGTGATCTGCTCAAGTCCTATGACAAGGTGCTGGTGCCAGAAATGAACACCGGCCAGTTCAAAACCGTGCTGCGCGATCAGTATTTGGT
>JBATLU010000422.1:0-2821 GCA_049289475.1 Pontixanthobacter sp.
CCGCGACAATTCCCGCGTGTAATCGACCAACTCGATCAACACGCCCGGATCGCTGGTCTGTGTTTGCGCCTGCCATTTTGCATCTTTGGCGAGTTTGTCGAGATGCGCGTCGGCGGCGGGTAATTGCGCGATCATCGCGTGTTTGATCTGCTCCAATTCGTCGGGTGAAGGATCGGGTTTGCAGAACATGTCGCAGATCGCGCGATCCTGGATTGCGAGCGAGGCAGGCAAGGTCAGAATGCCGTCGCGCAAATCCTCTTCACCGCCGCCGCCAAGACCCTCCAGACCCTTCACATCGCCGACATCGTCGCAGCCGTGATAGAGCATACCGATCAACCGCCCGAATTTGCGCAGGCTGTCATCGCGGGTGGCAAGGCAGGCGCAGGTTTCGAACATCGATCCGGTATCCTCGCCCGCGATCATTTCCCAATCGGCCACGCCCAGCGGTTGACGGCGCAGGCGCCACTGCGCGCATTCTGCCACGCCCAAACGCTTCACCAGATCGGCAAACAGCCGGATATCGTGGGGATCTTCGGCCGACATTTCGAACCCGTCCGCCACGATAAAGCCAGACGCCATCAGCGCGGGCAGCATCCCGAATTTGGCATGGAGCGAGGGAATCCCGCGCCGCTCGTCTGACTGGTCGAGAATATCATCCACGATCAGCGTCATATTGTGCATCATTTCGAGCACCGCGGCAGAGCGGATCATCGCTTCAGGAATAACCTTTCCGAATTTGGCGCGATAACATCCGAAGATCGTCAGCGGCCGGAAATATTTGGACCCCTCGACGAATTGCCATTCGAGCAGTGGCTTAAGGTCAGGTCCGGTCCGCTCTATCCAGCTGTTGAGGAAACTGCGGACGCGGTCCATCTCCTCGACAAAACCGAGATCGGCAACGATGCCCGCCGTCACTGTGTCCAAACCTGAATTCAAGATGCTGTTCCTTGTGTGAAATTTTCGAAGCTGAAACTAACGCTTGGGACGCCAGCGCCGCTTCGGGGCTGCATTGGTCTTTGGTATCTCGATACCCAGCACTGCGGACAATCCACCGGCCAACGCGCCTGCCTTGTCAGAAACGCTGCCGCCACCGCGGCATTGCTCGCTGGCGTAGCTGGCCATTTCGCCCAAAACCATCAGCGCGGCAGCGCCAAGGCCAATGAAATTATCGTCGTCATGATCTGACGGCCCAAGTGGTTGGTCGCCTTCGTCCGGCGATAGCGCGGCATTCCAGAACCAATAGGCGGTGGTCCACCAATCAAGCGCGAATTGCATTGGAAGCAACGCGATATCGTCGGATTGGAGCGCATTGCCTAGCCCGCCGAGTTGCGCCTCGCTGTCGTCCTGCTTGAGGCGGGTTAGCGCCTTGGCGGCATAGGCAAACGGCATAAGGGCAAGCTTGGCTGCCCGCAGAGCGGTATCGCCATAGGTCGTATGTTTGACAATCGTGATCGGCTTCCCGCGCATTGCCCCGCCGTGCCGTTCGGCGTCGAATGCTTGCACGAGCGATGCCGCGCGCACTCCGCTTTCCACCGCACCCTCAACCGTCGCCATATCAACATTGCTGCGTGCCAGATCGCCTGCGAAAAACAGTCCTGGCAGTGTGGGGTAGCTTGGTGCGGGACGCCAGTCCCAGCTTCCGACATCGTTGAGGAACAGCGCATTTTCGGCATTGCTGCGAAAATGGGTTTTGGTCCAATCGACATCGCAGTCGGGATCGCCCCACTTAATGCCAATATTGATCTGCGGATAGTAGCGCCGCAATTCGAGCATCATCGCCCGCGCCATGCCTTCATCGTCAAGGCTCGGCAGCGCCTCGCCATCCGATGCAGCGAGGACCAGTGCAGTGTTGCCGCCAAATTTCCTGGTAGGCCAAAGCTGCGCAATATCGACCACCGACAGCCCGTATTTCGCGCCAGCCAAGCCGATATTTTCGACCGGAAATCCGGGCAGTTTTCGTTTGAGGTAAAGATCCAGCACAGGAATCGGAACGGCCCGCAGCCGCCGTGTTTCAGCCAATGAAGGCTCGCGGTCGATAATCCGATCCCCGGGAAGGTCGCTGCTCCCACCAGAACCGCCGACGTTCGCACCCAGCACCAGATCGCGCAGCGCCACATTAGGCACCGCCATGATTACGCTATCGAATATCTCATGGCTGCCCGCTTGGTTGACACCCGTTTTACCCCAAGAGATGCGCGCTCCCCCATCGGTCAGACGCACAGCGGAAACGGTCGTCGACAGTCGGATATCCGCCTTCAGCGTGCGCAGCAGCGCCTCTAGCGGCGCGACCAGACCATCCTGCAAGCTATCCTTCAACATATGCGCAAATGGCGCACCATTGGGAAAGGATAACGTGTGCCTCAGGAAATCCTGATAGGTCGCGGCTAATGTTTGCTCAGCCTTGATCGACCAGATCAGTTGAAGCATGTAATTCATCAACTGCGCCACCGGCTCAGTCGATGTGTTCGACGAATAAAGCTGCCCGTTGACGCTTAGTTTATCCAGCTGGTCATAGCCCTCGCGGTTGAAGGGATAACCAGCGAGATCGAGCGTGGAATAACCCATCAACAGCATTTCAGCCGGTGACATGACTCCCGATTTCAGATTGGCGACAATCGCATTCATCGTGGTTGGGTTGAACAATTCCTGATAGGGCTCGTCACCGCCTTTGAACATTTTGACACCCGGTCGCGCATCAAAATAATCCTCGCGCTTGCGGCCCAGTTCGTTCTCATAAAGGTCCCAGAAATTGTCGTACCAATCGCAAAACATATGCGGATAGACATCATGCTCGACACCCTCGACACACTCAGACGAGGTA
>JBATLU010000423.1:0-4072 GCA_049289475.1 Pontixanthobacter sp.
GCCTCGGTTTCTGCGGCGTAAAACGCATCACGGTCGCCCGCAGCGAGCGCTTCGATGACTGGCGCATCCTTGTGGCGCGTCTGGATGAAGACTTCGCCCGGCTTGCTGCCGCGTCCGGCGCGGCCAGCGACCTGCGCGACTTGCTGATAGGTCCGCTCTGCTGCGCGCAGATCGCCGCCTTCAAGGCCGAGATCGGCATCGACTACGCCCACAAGAGTGAGCTCGGGGAAATGGAACCCCTTGGTGACTAATTGCGTGCCGACAATCACGTCAATTGCGCCTTGCTCGGCCATGGCGACGAACTCCGCCGCCTTTTCCGGCGTGTTGAGCGTGTCGGAAGTGGCGACGGCAATGCGGGCCTCGGGCAGAATCTCCGCCACTTCATCGGCAATCCGCTCGACCCCCGGGCCGCAAGCGACAAGGCAGTCAGGCTCGCCGCAATCGGGGCAAGTGGCTGGGGGCTGTGTTTCGTGGCCGCAATGATGGCAAGCGAGCCGCTTACTGAAACGATGTTCGACCAGCCACGCACTGCAATTGGGGCATTCGAAACGGAACCCGCAATTGCGGCACAAAGTCAGCGGGGCATAGCCGCGCCGGTTTAGGAACAGCAGCGATTGCTCGCCTTTCGCCAGCCGGTCTTTCAGCGCCTCAACCAGTTCGGGTGCGAGCCAGCGGCCCTTTTCAGGCTGATGCTCGGTCAAATCGATGATTGAAATACTCGGCATTGTCGCGCCGCCGAACCGGCTGGGAAGTTCCAAGCGCTCATAGATCCCGCTTTCGGCCATTTGCAGGCTTTCGAGCGCAGGGGTGGCGCTGGCGAGGATCACCGGAATTTTCTCGAACCGGGCGCGCATCACCGCGACATCGCGGGCGTTATAGCGCACTCCGTCATCTTGTTTGAAACTGATCTCATGCGCTTCATCGACCACGATCAGTCCGAGATTGGCATAGGGCAGGAACAGCGCCGAGCGGGCGCCAACCACTACCTGCCCTTTGCCGCTGGCGATTGCCCTCCATGCGCGGCGGCGTTCGGTCGATTTGAGGCTTGAATGCCAGACAATTGGCGTCGCCCCGAAACGATCCTCGAACCGGCGCAAAAACGCCTCGGTCAGCGCGATTTCGGGCAGGAGTACCAGCACCTGACGACCCTCGCGCAAACATGTCGCAATGGGTTCAAAATAGGTCTCGGTTTTTCCCGACCCCGTTACTCCGTCGAGGAGATAGGGTGCAAAACTGTGTGCCTCGACTGCCTTGATAAAGCGGTCCGCCACTTCGCGCTGGTCTGGCGAGAGATCGGGCTGGTCGAAATCAGCGCGTGCTGCGGGGTATGGCCGGTCGATGTTGACTTCCACCGGTTCGAGCACACCCTGATTGACCAAGCCGCGCAGCACGCCGTCGCTGACGCTGGCAAGTTCGGCCAATTCGCGGATCGTGGCCTGTTCGTTCTGCAGCGCATCCATCGCCGCCGCGCGCTGCGGGGTCATCCGCTCGGGCTCGCTGCCCGAAAGGCGGTATTCGATCATGGTGGTCGGTCCGCGAATTGCCCCGCCAGAAGACAATACCATACGCGCGACCGAGGACAATGACGCACAGTAATAATCCGCCGTCCATTCGATCAAGCGCCGCAATTCCTGCTTTAGCGGCGGCACCGGCAGCACTTCTATCAGATTGCGCAGCTTGGATTCGGGCACAGTATCGCCCGGCAGCCGGTCTTCTTCCCACACGATGCCGATGATCTGGCGCGGCCCCAATGGTGCCACCACCACCGATCCGTGCTCGACTTTCATGCCATTTGGCACTTTATAGTCGAGCGCGCCAAGCACGGCGTTGAATATGATGATACGGACGCGGTTCATAATTGAGGCCCAATATGGGCGCAGGATGAGCCCCGCGACAAGGTAAGGAGAGTTCGAAATGACCGATTTCTTGGTACAGGCCACTGGCCGCCGTGCATTTGTAGCGGGTCTGGGCGGCGTCGGGATCGTTGCCCTGTCGGGCTGTGCCGGATTGCCGGGCTATAGTTTGACCGAATCAATCAGGCGGTTGTTGCTACTTTCAAGCGAACGTGCCTTTGCCCGGCTGACGGACGATGGCGGCTTCTGGGATCAACAGGTGAGCCGTATTGGCCTATCCAATATCATGGGCACACGCGGCGATACGCTTGCCGGAATTTTGACCTCGGCTCTGTTCAAAGACCAGTTGCAAGGTGCCTTTGCCGATCTGGCGATCGAAGGTTCACAGCGAGCAGCGCCTTTGGTGGCTGATGCGGTGCGGATTGTCGGCATTCAGGCGGCCGAGGAACTTGTGCGCGGCGGACCGACTGCTGCGACATCATTTCTGCGCGGTGAAATGGGTAACCAGCTGGTTGAGGCGATGGTTCCGCAATTGGGCGATGCGATCCGCGTCGCGCGTGATCCGGTGATTGGCCGGGCAATCTCTTCGTTATCCGGCGTCGATATCGGCGGCGTAGCCAGCCGGCTGTCAAACCAGGTCAATGATTCAATCTGGAACGAAATCGGGATCGAGGAAGCCGCCATCCGCCGCGATCCGCGCAGCACCAATGATCCGGTGTTGATCGGCGTGTTCGGCTTGGCTTCGAAACTCTAGCCTGGGTCCTGACCCTGGGGCTTAGAAGTGGTAGCTCACCACCGCTGAGTCGACATGGATCATTTTGTCCTGCCCGCTGCGCGGTGCCCATATGTTCTGATAGGCAAGATCGAGCGTGAGCGGTTTGGACACGGCAATCGAGATGCCGGCGCTTTCACGTGTCGAGCTGAAACGGGTGCCGGTGTGCTTTGCGCCATCGTAGATTTCGGCGAGTAGTTCGACACTCAGCACCGGCCGGACTTTTGAACCCCTGTCGCCCAAAACAGCGCCGCCCAATGCATCGCCGCGCCACTGGATGCGTTCGCGTACCCGCATGGCCGATTGATGGTCATAAAGCCGTTCTTCCACTTGCGAACGGCTGGTCCAGTCTCCGCCCAAGGCGTGGCCCATGCTCCAATTGGCCTGTTGGAAGAAGCGTTCCTCGGTACCCGTCCGGACTCCGTGGTCGAAATTCTGGAAATGGCCATATCCGCCGCCAAGCGTCAGATTGTCGCCAGCATCGACATCCACATAGGCGCGCAGAAACAGTTGCGAGAGGCCGCCGGCATCATCGCCAAAGCGGGTTCCCTCGCCTACAGTCAGGCTGGTGCTGTCGCTCAGGTCGACTTTGGCGGTGGGCAGCAGCCAAATCTGCGTATCCTGATCGGCGGCACATGCCTGCACTGGGACCAATGCCGCAGCGGCAAGTGCGATCATCAGGGAAATAATTGGACGAAGGTCTGGCATCTTGGCGCTCGCTGGCGATAAAGGGGGGCAGCTATTTGCAATATTGGATTCGCGCTATGAAATTCTTCGCCGACACCGCCGAAATTGACGACATCAAGGATCTGGCCGCGACCGGTTTGCTTGACGGGGTGACCACCAATCCCAGCCTGATCGCCAAATCGGGCCGTGACTTCATGGAAGTGACGCGCGAAATTTGCGGACTCACCGACGGCCCGGTTAGCGCCGAAGTGGTTGCACTTGACCATGCGACGATGATGAAAGAGGCGGAAATCCTGCGCAAGATTGCGGACAATGTCTGTATCAAAGTGCCGCTGACGCTCGACGGGCTGAAGACCTGCAAGGCGCTGACGGCGGATGGCACGATGGTCAATGTCACGCTGTGCTTCAGCGCCAACCAGGCATTGCTCGCGGCGAAATCGGGCGCGACCTTTATCTCGCCTTTTGTCGGCCGCCATGATGATAATGGCTCGAACGGGATGGATCTGATCCGCGACATTCGCCACATCTATGACAATTATGCCTTTGAAACTGAAATCCTTGTCGCATCGGTCCGCCATGCAACACACGTGCTCGAAAGCGCGCTGATCGGGGCGGATGTGATGACCGCTCCGCCTGCGGTGATCAAAGGTCTGGTCAAGCACGTGCTGACCGACAAGGGCATCGAAGGATTTATGGCTGATTGGGCGAAGACGGGTCAGTCGATCCTGTAATCCCCTTGGCAGACCAGACTCCTCTCGAC
>JBATLU010000424.1:0-3895 GCA_049289475.1 Pontixanthobacter sp.
CCTATGGCACCGTCCTGAATGACGGAGAGAAGCTGGGTGCACCGAAACCCGAGCAGTTGGTCGCCCCGATGCTGGAGAGGTTTATGGCGACCGATCGCGAGTTCGCGAAAGCGCGGCGGAACATTCAGCCAGCGCCGGTTAGCGGATAGCGTTCATCGAGCAGCTTGAAGAAGCGGGCGAGTGCGGGATTGTCATTGTCCTCGCGCCACCAGGCTGCAAAATCGAGATGCGCAGCACCGCTTGGGTCGGTTATCTCGCGGAACACGACATCGGGTCGGGCAGCGCCGGTCGCGCTTTCGGGGACCACGGTGATGAACTTCCCGAACGGCACCATAGCGGCGATGGTCTCCGCGCTCGTTTCCTGGGTGATGATGTTGGCCTTGAAGCCATGGCTGCCAAGTCGCTGGCGGATCACTTCGGAGATTCTGGGCCCGCTACGGTCGCGCGGCATCACAAACACTTCTTTGCGCAAATCGGTCCAGAGCAAGTTTTCATTCTCGGTTAGGCGATCTTCCTTGGGCAAGACGACCATCAGTCGTTCGGACCACAGCCAGCGCTTGGTGACTCCGGGTTCCTCCATCTGGCTGGCATGGATGGCGATGTCGACGATGCGGGTTTGCAGCCCTGATAGCATGCGTTCCGGACTGGCTTCGAGTGCATCGAGTTGCACATCGGGAAAGCGTTCAAGCACATCGCCTAGCAGTAGGCGCAGATTGCCGGTGCTGAGCGAGCCGGAAAAGCCGACCATCAGGCGCCCGACCTCCCCATATCTCACGGCCTTCGCCGTCGTCAGCAGATTGTCGGCATCGGTGACGATCCGCCGGGCGACCTCGAGGAAGGCCTTGCCGGTCTCTGTCGGCACAACCCCTCGGGTCGAGCGCTCAAACAGAGTGATCCCGAGGCGTTGTTCGAGCGCCGATACCTTCTTGCTCAACGTGGACTGTTTCACATTGAGCTGCTTGGCCGCGCGCAGGAAGCTGGCCGTATCTGCTGCGGTAACAGCGAAGCGAAGCTGGCGAAGGTCGATGGTCAAAGGCTTCGCCCCACCTTGCCCTTAGTCATTGTTGTGGCCCCATAATTTGAACGAATGCTCCGTTGTCGGTGCTGTATACGTCATGCCAATAACCGGGCCTGAGTCAATTCACCGCACACCCAGCACAAGCCGTCGCGCTTACATTCTGCTTACAACAACAAGCGCAATGAGCCGTGTAAGCGCCCTTCATTGGCGCCTACAGGCTATACACACTTGAATATATGAAGAAATAATGGAGCGGGCGAGGCGATTCGAACGCCCGACCCCAACCTTGGCAAGGTTGTGCTCTACCCCTGAGCTACGCCCGCTCACTAGACGTCCCCGGAACTGGTGAATCACCGCTGTTCCGGTGGGGAAGCGGGCAGTTAGCAGTGGTTTCCCAAGGCGGCAAGCGGAAAATTGGCCGAAGCACGGCGAATGGCGCGCGGGCCACTTCAAGGCCTGTTGTGCCCTTCACATATCCGGTAGAGAACCCACATAGGCCGTGTAATATCGCACAGAAAAGGAACGCACAGTGGCAAGCATGGGGCTGAGTATCGAGGAACAAAAGGCGGTCGATAAATTCCGCAGCGAAGTCGTCGATCCGTCGATGACCCAATTGGTGGTTCTCGATTTCTGGGCCGAATGGTGCGGGCCGTGCAAGGCCTTGGCGCCGATGCTGGAAAAGGTCGTTGGCGAATATGCCGACAAGGGCGTGGTGCTGGCGAAGATCAATGTCGATGAGGAAAAATTCATCGCCGGCCAGTTTCAGGTGCAGTCGATTCCGACAGTCTATGCCATGTACCAGGGTCAGCCGGTTGCCGATCTGACCCAGTTCCGCAGCGAATCGCAATTGAAAGCAGCGCTTGATCAGTTGCTCGAACAATTGCCGCTCGATGCAGCGCAGAATACCGCCGGGCAGCCGCAGCAGGATGTCAGCCAGTTTATCGACATGGCCGAACAGGTTCTGGCCGATGGCGATCACGAGCGGGCGGCGGGCGTGTTTTCGCAAGTGGTCGAGATGGCGCCAGACAATGTCGCCGCTCATGCCGGTCTGATCCGCGCCTTGGCGGCGGGCGGCCACACCAGTGAAGCGCAGAATATCGCCGATGCGCTGGAGGCGGCGGTGAAGGAAGATCCCGCCATGCAACCGGCGCTGACCGCGCTGGCACTGGCGAGCACCAAGGTCGATGATGGTGAACTGCAGAATCTGCGTGAGGCTGCGACTTCAAACCCGTCCGACATGGACGCAGGGCTGGCCTTTGCCGAAGCCGCCTTTGCCGCGGGTGCGCGCGACGAAGCCGCCGACACGCTGCTCGGCATGATCGAGGCCGACCGCGAATGGAACGAAGGCGCGGCGCGCGCCAAATTGCTGCAAATTTTCGAGGCGGTCGGTCTGGAAGATCCGTGGGTGGTCACCACCCGCCGCCGCCTGTCCAAAATACTTTTCGGATAAACCAATGGGCACGCGACTTTCCATATTTCCGCTGACCGGCGCGATCCTGTTTCCCGGCCTGCAAATGCCGCTGCATCTGTTCGAGCCGCGTTATCGCGCCTTGGTGAGCGATGCGCTGGCGCGCGATCGCCGGATTGCGATGATCCAGCCGCAGCGGCCGGTCGAAGGGGCGCCGCTCTATCAGGTGGGCTGCGTCGGCCGGATCAGCGATTTCGAGGCGCTGGAGGACGGCCGCTACAACATCGTGCTGGAGGGCGAGAGCCGTTTTCGCATCATCCGCGAACTCGATGTGGCAACTCCGTTTCGCCAGGTCGAGGGGCAATTGCTCGACGAACCAAAAGATGAATTTCTCAGCAGCATCGAGCGCGCCAGTTTTGAACGCGAAGCAAAACGTTTTGCCGATGCGCAAGGGTATAGCGTTGACTGGAATTCTGTGACGAGCCTTGACGATGTGTCGCTGATCGATGGCGTTTCGCAAATAGCGCCGTTCGATTCCGCCGCGAAACAGGCATTGCTGGAGGCCAATACGCTCAACGAACGCTGCGAATTGCTGGTCCAGTTGATGCAGTTTTTTGCCAAGCGCGACGGCGATGATGAGCGGGTCACGCTACAATAGGGCGCGGCGTCCGAAGCTAAATCCCGAAGCTACCCTTTAGCCCGTCGATCACATATTGCGCGGCCAGCGCAGCCAGCAATACGCCAAGCAAGCGGGTAATCACCGCCTCCACCTTATCACCTAGCAGGCGGATCAGCGGGCCTGCTGCGACCAGTGCCAGCATGGTGATGAGCAGAACAGTCGCGAGCGCGCCGAGGATAACCAAGGTCTGGTCGGTGCCTTGCGCGTTGTTCATCAGCAGCATCACGGCAGCAATCGCACCCGGTCCAGCCAGCATCGGCATGGCCATAGGGAAGACCGAGACATCTTCTATCTCGGGTGTCTTCTCGTTCTGCGCGGCGATTTTCTCGGCGCGTTCCTCGCGCCGCTGGGTGCGTTTTTCAAACACCATTTCAAACGCGATCCAGAACAGCATGAAGCCGCCCGCAATGCGGAAACTGTCGAGTTCGATGTGCAAAGCGGCGAGCAATTGTTCGCCGAACAACGCAAAGCCCACCAGAATGACCATCGCGATAAAGCAGGCACGGATCGCCATGCTACGCTGCTGAGCCCCGCTTGCGCCCTTAGTCAGCCCCGCATAGATCGGCGCGCAACCTGGCGGGTCGATCACGACAAACAAGGTGATAAAGGCGGAGATAAAAAGCTCGGTCATTGACTATTTCCCGGCAGGCGCGGCGACATGGCCCCGCAGCATTTCACGCATTTCGCCATCCTGCCACAGCAACAGTTTGAAGTGACGCGAATTATCCTCCTCCGTCACAAAGTTCAGAAACAGGCTTGAATCGCGTGATGTCTGATCGGAATATTCACC
>JBATLU010000425.1:0-9714 GCA_049289475.1 Pontixanthobacter sp.
ATCACTCACGCGGCATTGCTGGATCAGGCTTTCGCCCATTGTCCAATATTCCCCACTGCTGCCTCCCGTAGGAGTCTGGGCCGTGTCTCAGTCCCAGTGTGGCTGATCATCCTCTCAGACCAGCTAAAGATCGTCGGCTTGGTAGGCCTTTACCCCACCAACTACCTAATCTTACGCGGGCCCATCAAAAGGCGATAAATCTTTGGTCCGAAGACATTATCCGGTATTAGCAGTCATTTCTAACTGTTATTCCGAACCTGATGGTAGGTTCCCACGCGTTACGCACCCGTGCGCCACTAAGCCCGAAGGCTTCGTTCGACTTGCATGTGTTAGGCATGCCGCCAGCGTTCGTTCTGAGCCAGGATCAAACTCTCAAGTTTGTGTCACGAACCAATTGGCACCACCCGAAGGTAGCAAACCAAGTAGCCCGAATTTAAGGAGCCGATACCTGCACTTGTCAAACGTATTTTATGGATACATTAGGACATGTTAGATCCACCACAAACCTAAGTCTGTAGAGGAAATTGGCATCGACTTAATTTAACAGGTATCCAAGGCCTTAAAGCCCTTGGACCTGGCGCCGTCGCCCACATGTCCCTTCATCAAAAACTAACAATGTCAAAGAGCCACACAATACAAAAGGCGGACAACAAAGGTTCCCCGATTTACACCGGGGGCCGGTTGTCCGTTTATATTGGCGACCAACTCAGTGGGACAGTCATGCCGTCCGCTCCGTGTTGGTGAGCCGCTTCTACTGGCGACTCCGAAATTGGTCAACGGCTTTTTGTAATTTTCTTTCAAAAGTTTCTTCAAGGGCTCAAAAATGGCGGAAAACTGGGGTTTTTGGGGTCCAACTGGACCATGGTTCAGGCTGACTTTCGGCGGGAGAACCGTTTTGAGTTGGCGAATCTGGCCCATTTGGCGGCGACTCAGGCCTGATGAAGCTGCTCAGGCCGGTGAAAATGTTGGTGAATCGGTGATTCACTTTGGCGGATTGTTCACTTTTGCTGCCTATGTGTATCTGCGTGGCTCAGGACGTCCCCATTTCTCCGACCGATGATTCGGGTTTCGGCGCGCGCGTGCGCAGCGCAGTCGCTTGGCGTTGGGGTAGCCAGGCCATGGGGCAGATCATCACATGGGCCTCGACGATAGCGGTATTCCGAATCCTCGATCCGGGTGATTACGGCCTGTTCGCCATGACTCAGGCGGTGCTTGCGGCGCTCAATTTTCTCAATGGCTATTCCTTTGCCTCTTCACTTGTCCAATCCGACAAGATTGACGACCGGCAGATTAGCCAGGTCTTCGGGATGTTGATTCTCGCAAACGTCGGGATAGCGGTCGCACAGTTCCTGCTCGCGCCCGGTGCTGCGGCCTATTACGGCCAACCGCAAGTGGCTGACATGCTGCGCCTGCAGGCATTGATTTACCTGACCACCCCATTTGTGGCGCTTCCCTCTGCCCTGCTCGCACGGCGAATCGAGTTTCGCGCGCAAGGGATGGTCAATCTGCTGTGCGCATTGGTCGGGGCAGTAACTGCCCTGAGCTTGGCTTGGCTCGGCTTCGGCGTGTGGGCGCTGGTTTATGCACCTATGGCAATGGCCGCAGTTCGCGCCACCGGCCTGACAATCTCTGCGCGCTTGCTGGTTTGGCCGAGCTTCAATTTCCGCGGCGCGGGCGATATTGTCTCGTTCGGCAGTGCGCTCACGCTCTGCCAACTGCTGTGGATTGTGCAGAGCCAGAGCGACATCTTCATCGCAGGGCGCAGCTTTTCTACGCACGAGCTCGGAATATATGCAGAGGCGCTGTTTCTCGCGCTGGTGGTGAGCGGCAGGTTCCTGCCCCCGATTAATGAAGTCGCCTATCCGGCCTATGCTGAACTGCACAAGGCCGGAAGACCGCTCGCGCCCTTCTTTATACGGACGATGCGCACAGTGATGCTGGTTACTGCGCCGATCTATATCGGCCTTGCGCTGACAGCCGAGCCGGTGATCCTGACGATTGGCGGAACCAAATGGGCAGAGATGATCCCGATCATCGGCGGCCTGGCCTTGGCGATGCCGTTCTTTGCCTTGCAGATTGTATGCTGGCCCTCGACCAACGCGATTGGCCGGCCGCGAATCTATCTTGCCACCAGCGCCATTGGTTCGGTGGTCTTCCCGCTGTGCTTCCTGTTCGGGATTACGGGTGGCCCCATGGGATTGGTCCACGCATGGTGGGTCGCGTCTCCACTACTGTTGTGCGCGACGCTCGCATTGACCTTGCCCGCCATCAATGTGCGACCTGCGGATTTGCTTGCACAATTACTGCCCGTCGCACTGGCCTGCGCCGCGATGGCGCTGGTGGTTGCAGCAACAGATTTTGCGCTACCCATTCTCGCCCCTTGGTTGAGATTACTGATTCTGGTTCCGATTGGCGGCCTTTCTTATAGCGCAGCCCTGTGGTTCGGCTGGCCTAACATTATCCGCGAAACCTGGGCCATGCTGCGCAATCCAGCGGCGAACGCAAAAGAAGCCCACGCCTCCGCCTAAACCCGCAACCCGCCGCGTTAGGATGATGCGCACGTCTGTGTTATGTTCACTCCAGCGAATGGAGATTGGCTATGACTGTTTGGACCTATTGGGCAGCAGCACTATTGGCGGCGCAGCCAGCTACGCCAGTCGATATCCCGCTGGCGGAAGCAGCCTCCCTACCCGATCCCGAACCCGCTGCATCAACATATGACGACGAAATCGTTGCTGGCGAAACCGATTATTATGAGCGGATGACTGTTCCCGTCACCATCGAGGGCAAGGGACCGTTTCGCTTCATGATCGACACCGGAGCGCAAGCAACCGTCGTGACACGCGGTCTGACCGAGCAATTGGACCTTCAACCAATCGGTTCGGCAACATTGATTGCGATGGGCAGTAGCCGCCCGGTCCAGCTGTTTGAATTGAATGGGTTGGAATTCGCACAGCGAGTATTCGACGATATTTCTGCCCCTATGCTCGAAGCGCGTCATGTGGGGGCGGACGGAATTCTCGGCCTCGACAGCCTGCAGGATCTGCGCGTGATGATCGATTTTCGAGACGATTCGATTGCAGTCAATGATTCGGCTGCGTTGGGCGGCAATCGTGGCTTTGAAATTATCGTCCGCGCGCGGCAAAAATTGGGACGACTGATCATCACCAGCGCCAAAATTGACGGGGTTAGCACCGCGGTGGTGCTCGATACCGGCGCACAAAGCAGTTTCGGCAATAGCGCGCTGCGCCGCCGATTACGGGCACGCAATTCGGAAGAAACCACATCGACTGATGTCAACGGGGTCGCGACAACGGGTTACCGCCATTACACCAAAACTCTTCAAATCCAGGAAATGCAGCTCAACAATTTACCAATTACATTCGCCGAGAGCCCAGTATTTGCAGCGCTAGGCCTGGCCGAAAAGCCAGCGCTGATATTGGGCATGCGTGATTTACGGCTGTTTGACCGTGTTGCCATTGATTTTGCTAGCCGGATGGTTCTGTTCGACTTGCCCAGAGGTTCTCGCCTCGGCGGAAATACACAAGGATGATTACGCCAAAAATGCCGGGTTAACTGGCTGTGGTAGCCGACCTCTGGTACCAGCCCGTTTAGCACCAGTTCATTGCCAAAAGACCCTCATACCACCACATAGGGGCCGATGCCGCCCGACCACACCCTTCCCACGCCTGCCGATCACGATAGCTGGAGCACGCTGAAGCGGTTCCTGCCTTATCTCTGGCCGAAGGACAATCCCGCGCTCAAAGTGCGGATTGTAATCGCGTTTGCATTTGTTTTGGCAGCCAAGGCGACCACGCTCGCCCTGCCCTTCGCCTACAAGAATGCCGTCAACGCGATGACCGATGCCACCAATGCGGCGTTCATGGTCGCGCTGTCGCTGATCCTCGCTTATGCGCTGGGCCGCTTTGCCAGTGTTGTGTTCGACAATCTGCGCAACATCGTATTCGAACGCGTTGGTCAGGATGCGACCCGTCAATTGGCCGAAAATGTGTTCGAGCGGCTCCATCATCTCAGCTTGCGCTTCCACCTGTCGCGCAGAACGGGCGAGGTTACCAAGACGATCGAGCGCGGGACGAAGAGCATCGATACTATGCTCTATTTTCTGCTGTTCAACATTGGTCCGACAATCATCGAACTGGTCGCGGTGGGAATCATTTTCTACATCAATTTCGGGTGGGAGATGGTCACTGCTACCGGCATCGCAGTGGCGGCCTATATTGCGCTGACCCGCTGGATCACCGAATGGCGCACGCAATTGCGCAAGGAAATGAACGATCTCGATGGTCGCGCGCTCGACCGCGCGGTCGATTCGCTGCTCAATTACGAAACGGTCAAATTCTTCGGCGCCGAAGCGCGCGAACAAGAACGCTATGCCTCCGCCACCCGCGCCTATGCCGAGGCGGCGGTTAAAAGCGAGAACTCGCTCGGCCTGCTCAATATTGCCCAGGCGCTGGTGACCAATCTGCTGATGGGCGCGGCGATGGGATATACCGTTTGGGGCTGGAGCACCGGCAAGCTTACGGTGGGCGATCTGGTGTTTGTGAACACATATCTGACCCAGCTGTTCCGCCCGCTCGACATGCTCGGCTTTGTCTATCGCACGATCCGGCAGGGATTGATCGATATGGGCGCGATGTTCAAGCTGATGGACACCGATGTCGAGGTGAAGGATGCGCCCGGCGCGCCAGCACTTATTATCAACCGGCCTACCGTGGCCTTCGACAATGTCGTGTTTGGCTACGATCCTGATCGCACCATCTTGCAGGGCTTAAGCTTCGAGGTTCCCGCTGGCGACAATGTCGCCATCGTCGGCCCATCGGGCGCGGGCAAATCAACCATCGCGCGGCTGCTGTTCCGTTTCTACGATCCTTGGTCAGGCCGCATTCTGATTGACGGTCAGGATATTGCAAAGGTCCGGCAAAACAGCGTGCGCGCCGCAATCGGCATCGTTCCGCAGGATAGCGTGCTGTTCAACGACACGATCGGCTACAACATCGCCTATGGCCGTGATGGCGCAGATGATTCTGCGGTTCTGTCAGCAGCGCGCGACGCGGCAATTCTGCCTTTCATAGAGAAATTGCCGCAAGGTTTCGACACCGAGGTGGGCGAACGCGGTTTGAAACTGTCGGGCGGCGAAAAGCAGCGCGTCGCGATAGCGCGGACTTTGGTCAAGAATCCTCCGATTCTGATGCTCGATGAAGCAACCAGCGCGCTCGACAGCCGCACCGAGCAGGATATTCTGACAACTTTGCACCGCGTGTCGCGCGATCGCACGACGCTGTCGATCGCGCACCGCCTGTCGACGATTGCCGATGCGCATGAGATTCTGGTGCTCGACCAAGGCAAGCTGGCCGAACGCGGAACGCACCAAGCGCTATTGAAACGTGACGGACTCTACGCAGAAATGTGGATGCGGCAGCAGAATGACGAGGAACCGGCCCTCATCGCCTGAGCGCTTAGCCTTGCGCTGCACCTGCACTGCGAGACAAAGCCCCGAGAATACCAAGTGCCTCTTCTGCCTGCTCGGCCGGCACGAAAGCGTGATCGTGATGGAAAGCTGCCACCATATTGCAGGCGATACCGGCATCGGCGAGCGCCGTCGCCACAGCCGCGGTTAGCCCGACTCCATCCAGCGCAGAATGCACTTGCAGCGTAATGCGGGCATAAGATTCAGCCTCCATACCAGCTTCGTGTGCGGCTTCTTGCGGAACTATCAGCGACAGGCCTTCCTGCTCGCGGAAGGTAGCCAGCGCATGCGGCATCAGCGCGAATGCCTGTCCTTGGTCGGCAATGGTCACGAAGCACCAGCGCTGAGGGTCGAGCGAAGGGCTCATACCTGCGATCATATCCTGCGTTTCGCGAACCGGCTCGGTCACAAGATGTATTTGCTGAGATCGGTATCGCTTGCGAGTTCGGTCAACCGCTCCCGCACATAGGGTGCGTCGATAATGATGGTTTCGCCCTTGCGGTCTTCCGCCTCAAAACTCAGTTCTTCGAGCAGTTTTTCCATGATCGTTTGCAAGCGGCGCGCGCCGATATTCTCGACGCTGTCGTTCACCTGCGCGGCAATCTTGGCAACTTCGGCAATCGCATCGTCGCCAAATTCAACCGTGACCCCTTCGGTGCCAAGCAGCGCCCTATATTGCGCGACCAGATTGGCCCGCGTTTCGCTGAGGATACGGACGAAATCTTCTTCGGTCAGGGCGCGCAATTCCACGCGAATCGGCAAGCGGCCCTGCAATTCGGGCAGCATATCGCTCGGCTTTGCCACGTGGAACGCGCCGCTGGCGATAAACAGCACATGGTCGGTTTTCATCGGACCATATTTGGTGGCAACCGTTGTGCCCTCGATCAGGGGTAAGAGGTCGCGCTGCACGCCTTCACGGCTGACCGACCCGCCGCGCACATCGGAAACCGCAATCTTGTCAATTTCGTCGAGGAACACGATGCCGTTGGTCTCTGCATTCTGTAGCGCCACTCGGGCAACATCATCCTGATCCATCCGCTTTTCGGCTTCTTCATCGACCAGCTTGTCCCACGCGTCGGGCACTTTCAGCTTGCGGCGTTTGGAATTGTTCTTGCCGAACGCCTTGCCCATCATATCGGACAGATCAATCATGCCGATCCCGCCGCCCATGCCGGGTATGTCCATCGGCATATTTGGCGCGTCCTGCACCTCGATTTCTACCTCGGTGTCGTTCATCGAATTGTCGACCACCCGCTGGCGGAAGCTTTCACGCGTCGCTTCGGAAGCGTTTTCACCGACCAGCGCATTGAGCAGCCGGTCCATCGCGGCTGTGGATGCCGCCTCGCGCACGGCCTCGCGGCGACGTTCCTTTTCCAGCCGGATTGCCTCCTCGACCAAATCGCGCGCGATCTGCTCGACGTCGCGGCCGACATAGCCGACTTCGGTAAATTTGGTCGCTTCGACCTTGATAAAAGGTGCCTCGGCCAGCTTCGCCAGACGGCGGCTGATCTCGGTTTTGCCGCAGCCGGTGGGGCCGATCATCAATATGTTTTTGGGTGTCACCTCGTCGCGCAGTTCGGGGCCAAGTTGCTGGCGGCGCCAGCGGTTGCGCATTGCCACGGCAACCGCGCGCTTCGCTTCCTTTTGCCCGATAATATGTTCGTCGAGAGCGGCGACAATCGCCTTGGGGGTGAGTGCTTCGGTCATGGAATCTCTTACACTATCTCTACGGTCACATTGCCGTTGGTGAAAACGCAGATATCGGCAGCGACCTGCATCGCCTTGCGCGCGATCAGTTCGGCGTCTTCTTCATATTCGGTGAGTGCACGGCCCGCCGCGAGTGCATAATTGCCGCCCGATCCGATTGCGGTAATCCCGCCTTCGGGCTCCAGCACATCACCATTGCCGGTCAGCACCAACAGCGTTTCGCCATCAGCGACGATCATCAGGGCCTCGAGATTGCGCAGATATTTGTCGGTCCGCCAATCTTTGGCCAGTTCTACCGCCGCGCGCATCAATTGGCCGCGATATTGCTCGAGCTTTTTCTCAAGCCGTTCGAACAGGGTAAAGGCATCGGCGGTCGCACCAGCGAAACCGGCAATGACTTTGCCGCCCTCGCCAATCCTGCGCACTTTGCGTGCATTGGGCTTCATCACGGTATTGCCCATGGAGACTTGGCCGTCCCCGGCAATCACGGTTTTGCCGTTCTTTTTTACGCCGATAATTGTAGTCCCGTGCCATTGGACGAGACCGTGCGGATTGTCGTGTGTGCTCATGCAGCCGGATATGGGGTTGATACCCTGCCGATCAAGTCAGACTTTGCTGGCTTAGCCGCCTGGTCCAGCGCCGCCGCCACCTGCACCCGGCGCGCCAACGGTGCCGATATTGCCGAACAGATCTTCAAAGAACCCCCGCTCACGGCCCAAGGTCGGGGTCTTGTCCCCATCGGGTGAAAGGAATGCGACCTGGTCGACACCTGTGCGATCGGCAGATTTCACATTGCCCGCAGCGTCAAACTTTACCGCCAGCACCGAATGTTCCTTGATCCGGGGGCGAACGAACGGCTTGCGGCCGGTAACGCTCGACACATAATACCATACCGGTTCACCAAACTGGCTGGTAAAGGTGGGCCGGCCCAAAGTTGCAGCCACCGATTCCTCATTATCGATCCCGGGCTGCACCGAATTGACCAGAGTCGCGTCGACAATATAGCCACGATTTTCACGGATTGAGGAGCAGCCGCCCGTCGCCAGCGCCGCCGCCAGAACCAGTCCTGCACCGATCAATTTGCCGTTACGCATCCAATATACCTTCTTTGCCAGCCCGGCCGCGCCATATGTTGGCTTGGATAGTCGGGCTTTTATCCTATATCAGCGCCAGCCTTACGGCGATGGCCACCACCATGCAACCATCCGCTGCGCGCCATACCAAACACATTGGTCGACGCGGATTGCGCATGGCGGCTTGAATTGCCGATGAACAAACTGTGCGGCACATCGCCGCAATGTAATAAACCGGAGCTCCCCGATGTCCTTCCTTTCCCGCCTGTTTGGCACCGCGCCCGATCCGAAAGAGGAAATCCGGCCGTTTTACAGCGCGATTATCGGCGCGGCGCGGCAGCCGGTCTGGTATCTGGAATGCGGCGCGTGTGATACAATCGACGGGCGGTTCGATATGATCACCAATATTATGGCAATGGTCATGCTACGGATGGAAAGTGAACCCGCATTGATGCCGGCTTCGGCTCGGCTGACCGAATTGCTGGTCGAAGATCTCGACGGTCAATTGCGCGAAACCGGTCTCGGCGACCCAACTTTGGGTAAGAAAATGGGTAAGCTGATGGAGGCGATGGGCGGCAGGCTTGGCGCTTACCGCACCGCACTCGCCGAGGGCCGCCCATCAATGATCGAAGCCGTACGCCGCAATATCAATCTGGTTGAAGGCGCGCAGGGGGACGCGATGGCTGACCGGTTGATTGCGTTTTCCGCCACGCTGGCCGCGTTGCCCGACGCCCAATTGCTGCGCGGTGAGTTTACCGCATGAGCGCGTCCGAACTCAGCCTGCTGGTCAAACCCAAGGCCATTGCCGAAGTGCCCTACGTGATCGAAGCGAATGAGGCCCAGCGCGACGCCTTGGCCAGGCGATTCGAGCTGTCTGAAGTGCGTTCATTGCGCGCCGACATTGTCCTCACGCCCGAAGGTGCTGTGATCAAAGCAGACGGCACGCTGAAGGCTGCGTGGCTGCAACAATGCGCGGTTTCGGGCGAAGATTTTTCGGTCAAGATCAATGAAGCGCTCCACTTCCGATTTGTCCCCGCCGCCGCAGAAGTGCCCGGCGAAGAAGTGGAACTGGCCGAGGATGATCTGGACGAAATCGACTACGACGGAGATGTATTCGATCTTGGCGAAGCGGTCGCGCAAAGTCTCGGTCTTGCGATAAACCCCTTCGCCACCGGCCCCAATGCCGACAAAATCCGCGAGGAAAAAGGCATTGCGGCTGAAGGCGAACAAGATGGCCCGCTAGCGGAAATGCTGAAGGCGCTGAAGAAAGATTGAAACCAGAGGTAACCATCGCGGTAACGCAGTGATGCAGCGTTTCAATCGCTAAGGTTTTGTTCCATCGGCCTCAAAACGGGATATCATCATCGAGATCATCATAGTTGGAGCCGCCGCCAGAACTACCTGATCCGCCTGAGCCGCCGCCGCCCTGGTTCCAGCCGCCGCCTG
>JBATLU010000426.1:0-2137 GCA_049289475.1 Pontixanthobacter sp.
ATGTAAGGCTCGCGGGGCTGGAGGATCGCAGCCCGCAGCGCATCCTGCTGTCTCGCGGGGTCGCGCCCGACGGGTTCAAAGTGATCAACCACCCCGCGCAAATCGCCGCGCTGCATAGCGTGCTTTACCTCTATATCGAAGGCGGCGCGCAAACCGCGGCGTCGTTCCTGAAAGAGGGGCTGGTTGACCGGATCGAGATTTACCGCGCCCCGGTATTGCTTGGCAGCGGCATCGCGGCATTGGGCGATTACGGGCTCGGGCGGCTGGCCGATGCGCATGGCCAGTGGCAATTGGCCGAACGCCGCCTGCTTGGCAGCGACACTTACGAAGCCTATGAACGCATGGCCCCAAGCGCCGCGTCAGGAGAATAAATGTTTACCGGAATCGTCACCGCCATCGGCACTGTGAAATCGAGCGAAACACGCGGAGATTTGCGCGCGGTGATCGCCTGCCCGTTTGATCCGGCACAGATCGCGATTGGCGCATCCATCGCCTGTTCGGGCGCGTGCATGACCGTGACCGAACGCGGCGGAGAAGCGGGCGACGCATGGTTCGCGGTCGATGTTTCGGGCGAAAGCGTCTCCAAAACTGCCGCCGGCATGTGGGATGCGGGCGCCAAGCTCAATCTCGAAACCGCGCTCAAACTGGGCGATGAATTGGGCGGGCATATCGTCACCGGCCATGTCGATGCGGTGGGCAGCGTCGAAAGCGTCGAGGAAGTGGCCGGATCGCACAAACTCACCATCCGCGCCCCGGCGGGCCTCGCCCCCTATATCGCGCCCAAAGGCTCGATCACGGTGCAAGGCGTATCGCTGACAGTCAATGAATTGACCGACAATGCCGACGGATCGTGCAGCTTCACGCTCAACATCATCCCGCATACGTGGGAAGTGACCACGCTCGGCCAGCTTGCCGCAGACAGCGAGGTCAATCTGGAGATCGACGTGCTGGCACGCTATCTCAAGCGGATGGAGAGTTTACGAGGGTGAATGGGCGAATTGTCTGCTTACGACCCAATTGACGCCGCTTCCTTAGCGCATATACCGAGGCCAAAATCCTGCCGAGAAGGGAAACCCATGCGTAAATTCGGATTGGCACTTTGCGCCGCGGTCTTTCTGCCGTCAAATTTAGTGATAGCCCAAAATATTAGCCCGCGCGAAGTCGATGCCCTTCCCGCCACTGAGCCCAATGTAATAAGCAATTATGGGACTGACCCACTCCAATTCGGCGAGCTACGCCTGCCGGCAGGGGAGGGCCCGTTTCCAGTTGTGGTAATTATTCACGGTGGCTGCTGGACCGATGGCTATGCAACGAAACAAAATACGGCGCCGATAGCCAGTGATCTGAGATCGGCAGGATTTGCCACATGGAACATTGAATATCGACAGGTTGGGAGTGCTGGTGCTGGCTGGCCCGGAACGTTCCTAGACTGGGGAAATGCGACAGACCATTTGCGGACACTTGCCAAAGACAATAGGCTTGATCTCTCTAACGTAACGGTGGTGGGGCACTCGGCTGGAGCCCATGCCGCACTGTTTGTGGCCTCACGCTCACGGCTTCCAGTCGAAAGCGAGGTTCGCGGAGAAGATCCTCTGCCAGTAAAAGCAGTCGTGGCAATTGACGGACCAGGCGACCTAGGTCCGTTTGTGGGGCTTGTGGCAATTGACGGACCAGGCGACCTAGGTCCGTTTGTGGGGCTTGATGCAACAATCTGCGGCAAGCCCGTAATCGAGCCCCTTATTGGAGGATCAATTGACACCTATCCGAGCCGTTTTTCGGAAGCCTCGCCAGCGGCCCGGCTCCCGCTTGGCGTCCGTCAGGGGCTTATCTCGTCCTCCTTGGTTTTGTCGCCGGAAGTTGCAGAAACCTATCGGGCTGCAGCAACTGAGGCAGGTGATAAGGTCGATGTGAGGGTCTTTGGCGACAGCGGTCATTTTGAACCAATCGCCCCGGGCTCATCGGAATGGCGCGTCGTAAAAGAACTGATCCTTACATTTGGCGGAATAGAGAAGCAGCGGTAACGAGGCGGCTGCTCCAGAAGCCGACCTTCCGCTATCCACCCCGGACAACCGTCACCCTTCCAACCCTTTCCTACATCCCGAAATTCTGCCTTATCCTGCGGGATGAAGCATTACCC
>JBATLU010000427.1:0-3143 GCA_049289475.1 Pontixanthobacter sp.
ATTCCCGCGCCACGCTGGTGCGCCATGCGCGGGTGTTCCGCGAGGCTTTGTCGGGCCTCAAAAACCCGCACATCGCCTTTGCGGTCAAATCGAACCCCAACCTCGCCGTGCTCAAAGTATTGAGCCGCGAAGGATACGGCGCTGACGTTGTATCGGGCGGCGAACTGGTGCGCGCGCTGGCCGCCGATATGGCGCCGAAGGACATCGTGTTTTCTGGCGTGGGCAAGACCGCTGCGGAACTCCTTCAGGGGCTGAATGCCGACATCGGTCAATTCAATCTCGAATCCGAAGAAGAAGGCCGCGAACTGGCATCCATCGCCGCGCGAAACGGCAAGATCGCGCGCTGCGCCTTGCGGGTGAACCCCGATGTCGATGCGCGCACGCATGAGAAAATCTCCACCGGCAAGGCGGAAAACAAATTCGGTGTACCGATTGACCGCGCGGCGCAGATCTATGCTGCACTTGCCGCGCTACCGGGCCTCGATATGCGCGGGATTGCGGTGCATATCGGCAGCCAGCTTTCCAGCCTTGAACCGCTCGAAACCGCGTTCGAAAAAGTCGGCGCGCTGATCGCCGAATTGCGCGGCGCCGGCCAGAAAGTCACCCACGCCGATCTCGGCGGCGGGCTTGGCGTGCCCTATAAGGCGGGCGAAGTAATGCCCTCCCCCGCAGAATATGGCGCAATGGTCGCACGGGTGACGCGGGATTGGGACGTGTCGCTGTCATTCGAACCGGGCCGCGTTATCGCGGGCAATGCGGGCGTGCTGTTGACGCGGGTGATCCGGGTCAAACGCAGCTCCAACGCCAGCCCGTTCGTGGTGGTCGATGCCGCGATGAACGATCTCGCGCGCCCCGCCATGTACGGCGCGTGGCACGATATTGACGCGGTAGAGCCCACCGGCACGCGCAGCACATCGCATATCGTTGGTCCGATCTGCGAAACGGGCGATACTTTCGCCATGAACCGCGAGATGGACACGCTGGAGGCGGGCGATCTGGCGGTGTTCCGCACCGCTGGCGCCTATGGCGCAACCATGGCGAGCAGTTACAACAGCCGCGGCTTTGTGGCCGAAGTGCTGGTTGATGGCGACAAATATGCGGTGGTCGCGGACCGGCTCGCCGCTGCCGCGATTATGGATGCAGAGCGCGTTCCCGACTGGTTATGACCCGTCCTATGAGCCTTCGATGATCCGGTCACTCCCGCTCCTCCACCGCATCGCCGGGACGCGCGTCGTGGTGGTTGGCGAAGGGGAAATGGGTGAAGCGAAGCGGCGACTGGTCGAACGCGCAGGCGGCCTCCCCTGCAGCGAGACCGAGGCGCACCACGCCAAGCTGGCCTTCATCGCGCTGGATGATGAGCGCGAGGCCAAGGCCGCAGCGCAGCGGCTGAGCGACAAGGGCCTGCTGGTCAATGTCGCCGACCGGCCCGAATTGTGCGATTTTACCACGCCAAGCATTCTCGACCGCGATCCGGTGCTGATCGCGATCGGCACGTCGGGTGCATCGGCGGGTATGGCCAAACAATTGCGGCTGCGACTGGAGAGACTGCTGCCGCAATCCTTGGGCGCGCTTGCCGCCAAGCTGGAGGCCAGCCGCGATGCCATGCGGGCAAAATTCCCCGAGGGCTCAGACCGCCGCAATGCACTAGATGCGGCGCTGACCGAAGGCGGCGCGCTGGATGTACTCGCGCCGGACTCTGCGGACAAAGTGGATGAATGGCTCGCCAATCCAGACAATCCCGCCGGTTCGCAGACCATCGAAATTCACCTAACCAGCGACGACCCCGAAGATTTGACCCTGCGTCAGGCAAGGCTGCTCGGCACGGTCGATACGCTGCTGTATGAAGCGGGCGTGCCGGTCGCGATTTTGGACCGTGCAAGGACGGATGCCTTGCGGCGGGAGTTGCCGTTTGAAGCGGATCCCACAGAAGGGCTAACGGTGATTTTACGGCTGGCGTGACGAATGTCCGCTAACGACCCATTAGCGGACGTTGAAAGGTCCCGTTACGACCATGAGCTTACCGTTAGATGAGCGAATAAACCTCGTGAAGGTGCAGTGATGAAGTCGAAGCAGCCCGAATGAAACGAGATGTCGCCGTACAACTTGCTGCGCTCGCGGTTCTGGTCGTCTTTGTCGGATGGTGGTGCTGGCAGATGATAACGCAAAGCGATTTGGTTGGTTTGCTCGCACCGCTTGGGTTCGCTGCTATCATTCTTAAAATTTGGAAGCCTTGGCGGACGCTCCGCGGCCTTTAGGGGCTAAGCCGGCATAGAAACAGTCGTCAAACGTTAGGGTAGCGATGTCCGCTTTCCACCCCAAAGGCGGACGTTCCATTTTCCTACACGCTCTTCGGTTGCTAGATCTACCTCGCTCTTTCCCATCGTCGGCCCTATTCTTAAACATCGGCTCGTGCCGAACCTATAGTTGGGCGTGCGCAAGCCTAAGCTCCAACCTGCGGCTGCCATCGCGCCGACCAGATAGGTGGCGGGGGGCATGGTTCGAGATGTCGCCTTGCCTCAATTCAAAAAAATAGTCATTAAAACATTATTTTACGCGAAATCATGCCGGTTGACACAGTGTCAACTTCGTCAACCAAATGTCGCCCTTTTCCGCCTCAAACCACTCTCGCCGCGTCCTTCCCGACTTCGGCGAAATAGCGCGCCATTGCCTCGGCTGCGCTGTCGCTCAGTGCGATGAAGGCGCGGCGACATCGAACTGCCGAGCCAGTGTGTTGTCGATGGCTACGAATGACTTTCTGAACTTGTGCCGGTTTTGTGACGGTCACCTATTTCAATATGCCATCTTGGCCTCGCATGCGAGCGAGCTGATGCCGCCCAAACACATCAATTGGCCGACCCGGCGCTCGCCAATATCCAGATCCGCCCCTTTGAACACTAGCGGCAAAGCGCAAAGCTATGCTGCAAGTTGCTATGGCTAATCCGGTGACCATGAGAACTTTTACCGAAGGCTATAAACCCCTGCACAGTAACAGTGTATTTCGCAGCCTCATCGCCTGCAACACCGGCGGCGTCAGAGGGAAAAGAGTCGGCAGCGGCCAACATTGGTCTGATTGGCCATCGAAAGACAACCGCTAATAGCCAGGCACTTTGCATTGTGAGAAAGTTGGTAGCGGAGGAGGGACT
>JBATLU010000428.1:0-1738 GCA_049289475.1 Pontixanthobacter sp.
GCAAACAGCTGTTCTGGAAGGAATCGCTTGGCAATCTCTATGGCAGCCTGTTGCATGAGGGACAGTATTTCGATCCGCTCGGGCGCGATCTCGAAGCCTTTCTGGCGTCATCGCAAGCCGCTGTCACCGGCGAAGTGCGCATGAAACTCTATCCGCGCGTCGCTCAGGTGGAAGGCGTTCGTTCCGCCCACAGCCTGATGCAGTCGAAGGTAGCCAGCTATGGCGAAGGCGCCAAGGCCTGGACCGGCGAAGAAGCCCGCGGCTACTGCAAGCTGTTTGGCGTGGCCCAGCAGGTGGCTCTGGGAGCGCAGACTGAAGTGCAGGAAAAAGGAAAAAGGAAAAAGGAAAATGGGTAAAGCAATGCTGGCACCTCGGGCCCTCGACGGCGTCATTGCGAGGCCCGCACAGCGGGCCGTGGCAATCCAGGACTTGGGCTTGGGTCAAGCCACTGGATTGCGTCGTCGCTGCGCTCTTCGCAATGAGGCATCTGCACGCACGCAACTGCATTCGCGTCACCTAGAACGCTACGTGACCTACGCCAGCCGCGTCTCCAACCTTGCCGAAAGCTGCCCTTCCTTTTTCCTTTTTCCTTTTTCCTTTTTCCTCCCGAAGGGACCATTCCCATGCGCCTGACTGTCGACAAAATCGCCAGCGTCACCCGAAATCTGAATCTGTCGCGCACGCTGACCCTGAGTGAAGAGATTCTGGTGGAGGAGGGTTCCGTCATTGCGGTGCGTGTGCACGGTGAGAAGCGGACCTACAACCAACTCGAAGACGTCCATGGTCGCTGGATGACACTGCACGATGGCGACCTGGTGGTCGGGGTACTGGGCAAGCGCAATGCGCTCCATGGCTACGAGGGCGTGATGCCGAAGGCGGTCAAGGTCGGCGACACGCTGAACATGCTCAACATCGGCGGTGTCATCGGCGAGTGTGTGTCGTACAACCCGGAAGTCGGCAAGCCCTTTCAACTGGAAGTACTGGGACAGGTGCTGGTGTTCCCGGAGTTCCAGTCGCGCCAGGGCATCCCGGCGCATATCCGCCACAACGCACTGCAGGGCGTGCCCAATGCCCCCAAAGTACCGATCATCTTCATCCTCGGTACCTGCATGAACTCGGGCAAGACCCTGGCCGGTTCGGCCATGGTGCGTGCGCTGCATCAATTCGGATTCAAGGTGGGCGGCGCCAAGCTGACCGGCATCTCACTGATGCGCGACACGCTGCATCTTTACGACCATGGTGCGGAGTTCATTGCTGACTTCACCGATGCCGGCGTCGTCTGTTCCGGCCCGGAGAACGCGGCGGCCACAGCCCATAAAGTGCTCAGCGAGATTGCCGCCAAGGGTGTCGATGTGATCGTGGCCGAGACCGGTGACGGCGTCATGGGCGAGTATGGTGTGCAGGCGATTTTGGCCGATGAGGCGCTGCGCGCTCAGTGTGCCTGCTTCCTGTTCTGTGCCAATGACCCGGTGGGTGTTGCCGGTGGCGTTGACTATCTGCGCGAGCAGTTCGGCATTGATGTCGACGTGGTTGCCGGCCCCGCCACCGACAATGCCGTGGGTACGCGCTTTGTCGAGAAGTTGGGCATCCCGGCTCGCAACGCCCGCGTCGATCCGCGTTCCCTGGGCGAGTTGGCGCTGGAACTCGTCAAGAAATTCAAGGCTCGATAGTCTTTGGCACGGAGCACAAAACTCGGATCCTTCTGCCCGCAAGCGGGGACAGGGTGTCACCGAAGGGG
>JBATLU010000429.1:0-16692 GCA_049289475.1 Pontixanthobacter sp.
GTTCGACAGCTGGGCCGGTAGTCTTGCACCGGCCGAATTTGAACGCTGGGTCATCGCGCCCAATGCGGCGATTGTCAGCGGTCTTCGTGCAATCCATCCCGAGGTGCCGATTATCGGTTTTCCCAAGGGTGCAGGCGAGAAATTGCCTGCCTATATGCGCGAAACCGGTGTTTCTGCCGCCGGTCTTGATGAAACGATCGATCCGGTTTGGGCCAATCAGGTTTTGCCAGAGGGTTTGCCAGTTCAAGGCAATCTTGATCCGTTGCTGCTGCTTTCAGGCGGAGACGCGCTTGATCTTGCCGCCCGGAAAATACTTGAGGCATTTTCTGGGCGGCC
This sequence comes from Pontixanthobacter sp., assembly GCA_049289475.1. Classification (GTDB taxonomy): domain Bacteria; phylum Pseudomonadota; class Alphaproteobacteria; order Sphingomonadales; family Sphingomonadaceae; genus Pontixanthobacter. The sequence goes on from JBATLU010000429.1 coordinate 337, forward strand.
GCATGTCTTCAATCTTGGTCACGGAATTGGCCAACATACGCCGATTGTCCATGTCGAGCAGTTAATTGCTGTGGTCCGCAAATGGGAGGGGTGACGCGGAGGATTCCAGTCACTAGATAGAACCCATGCAGGATGTTCTTCTCCCGATTTATCTTTGGCTCAAAGCCGGTCACGTTATTTTTGTGATTTTCTGGATGGCCGGGCTGTTTATGTTGCCGCGATTTTTTGTCTATCATCAGGAGGCCGAAGCGGGCTCTGCTGAAGACAAGATTTGGACCGAGCGCGAGCAGAAATTGCTCAAGATTATCCTGCTACCATCGATTATTGCCGTGTGGTTGCTTGGCTTGCTGATGCTCGCCTCGGGCGGGGTCGCGATGGGCGGATGGTTGCACGTTAAACTGCTGCTGGTGCTGTTATTGTCGGGCTATCATGGCTGGATGTCAGCCTATTCCAAGAAGCTAGCCCGCGGTGAACGTCCGCTTCAGGGCAAAGCCTTGCGGTTAATCAACGAGGTTCCTGGAATTGCTACGGCGATTATCGTCGTTCTGGTGATCGTAAAACCATTCTGAGCAAACGAATTGACGCAGGCATTTTGCAAGCGTAAATAATCATTATCTTCCGGCTGAGGATCGCTTGTGAGCGAACCGGGTCTGCTTTCTCCAAGCCCAGATTGACCTGCCGGCCAAATCAAAATTCGCCCGATTTCGGGCTGCGAAAGTACGACACATGCATCTTAAAGATTTAAAACTTAAAGCGCCGGCTGATCTTGTCAGTATGGCAGAGGAACTCGGCGTTGAAGGCGCTTCAACCATGCGGCGGCAGGATTTGATGTTCTGCATCTTGCGCGAACTGGCCGAAGACGAAGAATACACCGAAAATATCATGGGAATCGGCACAATCGAAGTGATGCAGGATGGTTTCGGCTTCCTGCGTAGCCCAGAGGTGAATTATCTTGCTGGTCCTGACGATATTTATGTCTCGCCCAATCAGGTCCGCAAATGGGGCCTGCGCACGGGTGATACGGTGGAAGGCGAGATTCGCGCGCCGCGTGAAGGTGAGCGCTATTTCGCGATTACCAAACTGACTACGGTCAATTTCGAAGATCCCGACCAGGTTCGGTTGCGGACCAATTTTGACAATCTCACGCCGCTCTATCCTGACGAAAAACTCTCGCTCGATACGCTTGATCCGACGGTGAAAGACAAATCGGCGCGGGTGATCGACATTATCTCGCCGCAGGGTAAGGGACAGCGCGCGCTTATCGTTGCGCCGCCGCGTACTGGTAAGACTGTTTTGCTGCAGAATATTGCCAAGGCGATCACCGATAACCATCCCGAAGTGTTCTTGCTGGTGCTGCTGGTCGATGAACGTCCGGAAGAAGTCACCGATATGCAGCGCAGCGTGAAGGGCGAGGTTATTTCCTCGACCTTTGACGAGCCGGCCACCCGCCACGTGCAGGTTGCTGAAATGGTGATCGAAAAGGCGAAGCGGCTGGTCGAACACAAGCGCGATGTGGTGATTTTGCTCGATTCGATTACGCGTCTTGGCCGAGCTTACAACACTGTTGTTCCAAGCTCGGGCAAGGTTCTTACCGGCGGTGTTGATGCCAACGCCTTGCAGCGTCCCAAGCGCTTTTTTGGTGCGGCGCGCAACATTGAAGAAGGTGGTTCGCTGTCGATTATCGCGACTGCACTGATCGATACCGGAAGCCGGATGGATGAAGTCATCTTCGAAGAATTCAAAGGGACGGGTAACTCGGAAATCGTGCTCGACCGCAAGGTTGCAGACAAGCGTATCTTCCCCGCTCTCGATGTGGGTAAATCGGGTACGCGTAAGGAAGAATTGTTGGTCGAGAAGGACAAGCTTTCGAAAATGTGGGTCCTGCGCCGGATTCTCATGCAGATGGGTACAATCGATGCGATGGAATTCCTGCTCGACAAGATGAAGGATTCTAAGACCAACGAAGATTTCTTCGATACGATGAACCAGTAGGTTTTATGCGCGGCCAGACTAGAAATGGTCGCTCTATTCAGGTGAATGAGGGGGTCAGCTTTTATGCGTCAGTATGTCTACATCAGCACGGCAACCTCCGATCTTCGCGACGGGGATATTGCGGATATTCTGCAAGCATCATCGCGCAACAATGTCGATCGCGAGATAACGGGATTTCTCATCTTCAACGGGCGCAATTTTTTGCAGCTGGTGGAGGGGCCGGAGGAATCACTGACCGATCTGATGCACAAGCTGGCGGGTGATGCCCGGCATACCGGGATTGTCAGATTGGTCGACATTCCAATTGACACGCGGGTGTGCGCCGACTGGACGATGGAGCAGATCCGTCTTTCCAACAGTGTTGATCAGCGGCGTGACGACCTGAACCGTATTCTGCCAAACAATCTGGTTACACATATTCGCAAGACCATTCTCAATTTTTCATCGCTGAATTAATTGCAGTGAGTGCAATTGAAGGCAAAGCTGAATTTCCGGTAATCGCAATCCTGGTTTCGAGGGTGGAAGCGCTTTGCCTCGTCTCAATGCTCGAAGACAATGGTATATTGGTTCATGTTGATGGTCTGAACCATGCTTCGGTGGAATTTATCTCACTTGCACTTGGTGGGCACCGAATCTCTGTTTCCCAGCATGATTATGATAAAGCGTCCGCACTCATTCGTGAAACCGGGGCTGCAGACAATTGGGAATTTTCATTTGATCATCGAAAGGCAGTGATCAGGATGCTCTGCTTGTGGGGCGGTATACAATGTGTCGCGGCGTTTTGGGCTTTGATGGCCAGTTTGGCGTCGGTCTGGTCGTGGGTGTTTTTGCCGCTGTCTATCCTGGCAATGCCCATAAATCCGCAGGGCCGTGGTGACTATTTTCTGTCTGCTCAGACTGCTGATTGATTGGCTTCCAGCTGAGCAGCCATCAAGTCCCATAATTTGTTCATCGCTTTCATCGGTCTGACCATCACTTTGAAATCGATGATTTTTCCGTCATCATTGAAGCGGATCATATCAATTCCGTTGATCTGGATTCCGTCAATCTCATTACGGAATTCGAGCACTGCGTCGTTCCCATCGACAATCTCGCGAATATATTCGAAGGAATCTGTCCCGAGCACCTGCCCAGCGGTAGAGAGATAGGCGATGACTTTCTCTCGCCCGGCCTGCGGCGTGTGGACCACCGGCGAATGGAAAACGGCATCTTCGGCGAGGATTTCCAACAGCGCCTCGCGTGTGCTGCCGCGCTCGGCCACGCTGTGCCAATGTTTGAGATAATGTGCTGCGCTCATGATACTCTCCGGAAGCTGTCGGCCCGCGCCAAATCCCAATGCGCCTTCAGCAGCGGGCTTTCCACCCCGTCAAGAAAAGCATTGGGTTTTACAAATGTATAGATCGCATCGATGGCATTTGAACGAGCCCCGTTCAATCGTTCGCGCATATCGCGGGGCTCAATCTCCCACGGCGAGTTGAGACCCATCGCGACGACGATCTCGCGGAGGCTATGCAGCGTCTGGTTTTGGAAGCGCGCCACCCGCGGTCCCTTTTCCTCGACAACTAGACCCTGCTGTCGCCAATTTTCCTGTGTTGCGACACCGGTCGGGCATTTGCCCGTATGGCATTGCATCGATTGGACACAGCCGAGCGAGAACATGAATGGCCGCGCGGCGTTGCACCAGTCAGCGCCGAGCGCAAAAGCCTTGGCCATTTGCGCGCCCGAGTGGATTTTCCCCGATGCGGCCAGTTCTACCCGTGGTTTCATTCCCGTTCCGACCAGCGCGTTGCGGACCAGGATCAGCCCTTCGCGCAGCGGCATTCCCACGCTGTTGGACAATTCGAGCGGGGCTGCCCCGGTTCCGCCCTCAGCACCGTCAACGGTGATGAAATCAGGGGTAATGCCGGTTTCAAGCATCGCCTTGGCAATCGCGAAGACTTCGTGCGGCTGGCCCACGCACAGCTTGATACCAACAGGCTTTCCGCCGCTTAATTCGCGCAGATCTGCCACCCATTCGAGCATTTCGATGGGGGTCGAAAAGGTTGAATGCGCGGCAGGCGACAGGCAATCTTGGCCGATGGGTATTCCGCGCGTTTCGGCAATTTCCTTGGTGACTTTTTTGCCGGGTAGGACACCGCCATGACCAGGCTTGGCACCTTGGCTTAGCTTGATTTCGATCATTTTGACTTGATCGTGTTGCGCATTGCCCGCGAACTGTGCTGGATCAAACCCGCCATCGGCCGCACGGCAACCGAAATAGCCGCTCCCGATCTCCCAAATCAGATCACCATCATGCATCCGGTGATAACGGCTGATACTGCCTTCGCCGGTATTGTGGGCAAACCCGCCGATTTTGGCGCCTTGGTTGAGCGCTTCGATCGCTCTTGCCGAGAGCGAACCAAAGCTCATCGCGGAGATGTTGAGCAGCGCGGTTGAGTAGGGTTTTTTGCAGTTTCCCGACCCGACGAGCGCGCGCCATTCTTCTGGTGCCTGATCATTCGGGACGACCGAGTGGCTCAGCCATTCATATTCATCCGAATAAACGTCAAGTTCGGTGCCCATCGGATGCGCATCAAGATCGCCTTTGGCGCGCGCATAGACCAGCGCGCGTTCCTGATGGCTGAAGGGCCGGCCGTCCAGATCGCTTTCAACGACATAGGCCTGTGCGAAGGGTCGGAGATCTTCCATGATCCAGCGAATCCGCGCGATGAGCGGATAATTGCGCCGTAATGTGTGGCGGGTCTGGAAAAAATCCCACGCAGCAATTGCCAGGAAAGGGATGATGATTGCTATAACCCAGCGCGCAGGCGGCGTCAGCGCACACACGGCTGCAACTGCGAGCAGTGATAGCGGGATCAGATAGCGCGGGGCCAAAGCTCTCACTCTCTTTGCTCAGGCAAGATGTTCGGCGAAGAATTTGGCGGTGCGGCTGTCGGCAAGCTGCGCACCCGCTTCGTCGCGGCGGCTGCCGTTCTCGGCGGCGAAACCGTGATCGAGACCTTCATAATCATGCAGCTCAACCTTGGGATTATCATCAAGCCCAGCATGGATGGCTTGTTGTGCATCTGCGCCCACGAAGTGGTCGGCGGTGGGGATGTGTAACATCAGCGGATTGGCAATCGCATGGGCTTCATTGAGCATTTGGTCGATCATCACGCCGTAATATCCGACCGATGCGTCAATGTCGGTCCGTGTAGCAGCCATATAGGCCAACCGTCCGCCAAGGCAGTAGCCGGTGCAGCCGACTTTGCTGACATTGGCTTCCTTACGCAGCCAGCGAATGGTCGCCTCGATATCGCGAACCCCATCTTCCGGATCATATTTGCCGAACATTTCGAAGGCTTTCGCCAAATCCGTTTCCACGTCTGAATCGAGTTGCAAGCCGGGTTCAAGCCGGAAGAACAGGTCGGGCGCGACCGCGAGATAGCCATCTTCCGCCCATTTGTCGCATTTTCGGCGAATTCCGGCGTTAACCCCGAATATCTCCTGAATCACGATGATTGCCGCTTTAGGTGTGCCTGCGGGCTTCGCCATATAGGCGGTAAAACTCTGCTCGCCCGTGAATGTGGGGATGGTAACGGACTGGCTCATCAATGACTCCTTGGGAATTTCGTAAATCCAGCTTAAACCTAACGGCACGGCTTGCCAAACCTTGGATTGAGCCAAAAGAAGACTAGATGATGTGTTATAATCACCAGTCACGCTTGGAGTGGAGAAAACCCAATGAAGGTCAAAATCGAAATCGATTGCTCGCCAGAGGAAGCACGGAGCTTCATGGGCTTGCCCGATGTATCCAAAGCCAATGATCTTTACGTGGATACGATGACCAAGGCGATGAAGGGTGTCAGCAACCCTGAACAATTGCAGCAATTCGCCAAACAGCTCGCCCCGATGGGCCAGATCGGTTTCAAACTGTTCCAGAACTTCGTCGAAGGTGCCAGCGCGGCTGGCGGACTTGGGGGAAGCAAATCGTCCAAGAAGGACTGACTCCGGCGTAAGAGGGCGTGATGGATAGTATTTACGCCCTTTCGAGCGGGAGCCCGCCTGCCGCGATTGCCATCATGCGCGTGAGCGGTCCGCTGGCCGGACAAGCACTGCTGCAACTGGCTGGTGAGCTACCCGAGCCACGAAGGCTAAAGTTTGCCGCGCTGCGCGATAGGGCTGGCGAAATTCTTGATCACGCGGTTGTTGTGTGGCTGCCGGGACCGGCGACGGTAACCGGAGAGGATCTTGCCGAGCTGCATCTGCATGGCGGCCGTGCGGTGGTGGCAGCCGTTGACAGCGCCTTATCAAAGATTGCCGGATTGCGCCGCGCTTTGCCTGGTGAGTTTACCCGCCGCGCCTTCATCAATGGCAAGATTGATCTGGCCGAGGCTGAAGGCTTGGCAGATCTGCTTTCGGCAGAAACCGAACTGCACCGCAAATCGGCGATGTTGATGGCCGGCGGCGCGCTGTCACGGCAAATCGAGACTTGGCGGGAAAATGTGCTGGGCTTGTCTGCGGCGGTCGAGGCGGCGCTTGATTTTTCCGACGAGGATGATGTTTCGACACTTCCACCAGAATTTCTGTCACAAGTTACTGATTTCAAAGAGGAACTGGATTCATGGCTGTTAATGCCGCGCGCGGACAAACTCCGCGATGGAATTCGGGTCGTCCTTGCGGGGCCGCCAAATGCTGGAAAATCGACCCTTTTCAATGCATTATTGTCTGATGATGCGGCAATTACGGCAGCGACGGCAGGAACCACGCGCGATGTCCTTGAACGACCTGTGTCGCTTGCTGGCGTGCCGTTCACATTTGTTGACACCGCCGGACTGCGCGATGCGAGCGATGATGCGGTAGAGGCGATCGGAATTGAGCGGGCGAAAGAGCAGGCACAATTGGCCGATGTGGTCCTTTGGCTTGGCGCCGAAGGGGAGGGTCCTGCTGGAGCCTGGGAAGTGGACGCCAAGTGCGATGAAGACGGCCACCAACCAAAGCGCACCGCAGTGGTTTCGGTTTCGGCTGTGTCTGGTGAAGGGGTGAGCGATTTGATCGATGCACTTGTTGAGCATGCGCGGGGTTTGCTCCCTGCACCGCGTTCGGCGGCGCTCAATGCTCGGCAACACGGGTTGATCGAAGATGCGGCGAGTGCCTTGTCCGACATTGATGGGCAGGATGATCCACTGGTGATTGCCGAACAATTGCGATTTGTCCGTTTGGCTTTTGATCGCCTAATCGGACGAACCTCGACCGAAGATATGCTCGACGCCCTGTTTGGCAGGTTCTGCATCGGCAAATAGGGTGTTTCACGTGAAACACTTGGCCTAATGCGGATCAATAGCCCTTTGACCACTCAACCGCGCTCGACTATCGCGTCGGACATGCAGAAGTTTGATATTCTGGTAATTGGCGGCGGTCATGCCGGCGTGGAGGCTGCCGCTGTCGCAGCAAGGATGGGCGCGCGCGTTGGTCTCGTCAGCTTCGATCTCGATGCTATCGGCGCGATGAGCTGTAATCCGGCGATTGGCGGGCTCGGCAAAGGCCATCTGGTTCGCGAGGTCGATGCTTTTGACGGTATCCTTGGCCGTGCCGCTGATGCAGCTGCGATCCATTACCGCATGCTCAATCTATCGAAGGGCAGCGCTGTGTGGGGGCCGCGCATTCAGGCTGATCGCAAGCTGTTCAAACGTGCGGTGCAGGCCATGATCGGCCAGCAAGGTGACTTGCAGCTGATTGAGGGGGAGGCGGCTTCGCTTATCTTTGAGGGTGAGCGCGTTTCCGGGTTGACGCTTGCCGACGATACGCCGCTCCGTGCCTCTGCGGTTATTCTGTGCACCGGAACCTTCTTGGGTGGCACATTGTTTCGCGGCGAAGAGCGGCTGACGGGTGGGCGGATTGGTGAGAATTCGGCGCAGAAGCTGGCGGCACAATTGCGAGACGCGCAATTGCCAATGGCGCGCTTAAAGACAGGGACACCGCCCAGGCTTGATGGTCGGACGATTGACTGGGCTTCCTTGGCGGAGCAGCATTCCGATACCAACCTCTGGACGATGTCGCCGATGAACCGCAATCGAGTGAACCCGCAGATATTCTGCGCGATTACGCGGACCAATACGCTAAGCCATGACATTATCCGCGCTAATCTGGATCGCTCTCCGCTGTTCTCGGGCGCGATAGATGCTCAGGGCCCCCGCTATTGCCCGTCGATAGAGGACAAGATCCATCGCTTTGGTGACCGCGACGGGCATCAGGTGTTCCTCGAACCAGAAGGTCTCGACACGCATCTGGTCTATCCCAACGGGATCAGCACCTCACTGCCGGTTGATGTGCAGCACGATATGCTTCGCTCGATGGAGGGTCTTTCCAAGGTGGAGATGGTGGTCCCTGGATATGCGGTGGAATATGACCATATCGACCCCCGTGCGCTTTCGCGTGGGCTGGAATTGACCGCGATACCAGGGCTCTATTGTGCGGGGCAAATCAATGGAACGACCGGTTACGAAGAAGCTGCCGCGCAGGGGTTGATAGCGGGCATGTATGCCGCAGCGAGAATTCTGGGACGTAATGAGCCAGCGCTTGACCGCGCGAATTCCTACATGGCGGTGATGGTTGATGATTTGACGCTACATGGGGTCAGTGAACCTTACCGTATGCTGACGTCACGCGCTGAGTACCGGCTGCGTCTCAGGGCCAATAATGCCACAACGCGACTGACACCCCTCGCCATTGATATTGGCTGTGTCGCCGCGCCGCGCCGCACGTGGTTCGAAGGGCGGATCGAAAAAAAGCTGGAGTGGGCAGGGGAACTGGAGCGGGAGGTGCTTGCTACCGAATTGCACGATGCAGGTTTGCCCGTCCGCCGCGACGGTGGCCGCAAACCGTTCAGCGAATGGCTCAGGCATAGGGGTGTCGATTTAGCCGCGTTGGAACCTTGGCTGGATGGCGATTTCACCAATGATCCCGACCTCGCCAGCGAACTCGTCGAGGATGCAGCCTATGCACCCTACCTCGCAAGACAGGAGGCCGAGCTTCGCGATTTGAGAGCGAGTGAGGCGGTTGGGCTATCAACCGATTTCCCTTATGACCGTGTTCCCGGACTTTCGAACGAGATGATCGAACGCTTGAGTAAGGCTAGGCCCGAGAATCTCTCCGCTGCCGGCCGCGTGCCGGGCATTACGCCCGCAGCGCTATCAGCCTTGCTCGTCTATGCGCGCCGACTCGAGCAGATCGCAGCATGATTCGCGATGAAACCACCGCACGCGAATTCGTCGCTGGATTGTGCGATCCCGAAGCGATGGACAAGCTTGACGCATTCATTGCCGCACTTCGTCAAGAGAATGTCCAACAGAACCTCGTCGCAAAGCCGAGCCTCGATATTGCTTGGCAGCGGCACGTCGCGGATAGCGCGCAATTGCTCAATCATGTTTCACGTGAAACAAAGGGACTGTGGCTCGATTTGGGTACGGGTGCCGGGCTTCCCGGGCTTATTATCGCGATCATGCGTCCGAAAACGCCCGTGCTGCTGGTCGAATCGCGCAGGAAGCGAATCGACTGGCTCGAGCAGATGCGGCATGATCTGGCCTTACCCAAATGCACAATTGCGGGAATGCGGCTAGAGCTGGTTGAAACTGTCCCGGCAGCGGTCATTTCAGCGCGAGCCTTTGCACCATTGCCCCGTTTGCTCGATTTGTCCTCAAGATTCTCCACAGGCCAGACTACTTACCTGTTGCCCAAAGGGCGTTCTGCAGCGCAAGAATTGGCGGAGCTGCCCAAAAAGGTTCAAAAAATGTTCCACGTGGAACAATCAGAGACCGATGATGAGGCGGGAATCTTGGTTGGAAAGCTAGCGAAAGGGGCGCGAACGAAATTATGATCACTATCGCAATTGCCAACCAGAAGGGCGGGGTGGGAAAGACCACCACCGCCATTAACATCGCCACCGCAATGGCTGCGACCGGCTGGAAGACGCTGCTGATCGACCTTGATCCGCAAGGTAATGCTTCGACTGGCATGGGTATTGAAAGCGGCAACAGGCCGCGTTCGAGCTACGACGTGCTGATCGACGAGCTGCCGATTGCCGATTGCGTCCAGGCCAGCACCATTCCCGGGCTCGATGTCGTGCCTGCGACCGTTGATCTGAGCGGTGCAGAGGTCGAGCTGGTTTCGGTCGATGATCGCACCGCGCGTTTGGGGTCTGCGCTTGCCAATCATCACGGCCATGACATCTGCTTTATCGATTGCCCGCCTTCGCTCGGCTTGTTGACTCTCAATGCTTTGGGTGCTGCCGACACGTTGATGGTGCCGCTGCAGTGCGAGTTCTTTGCATTGGAGGGTCTCAGCCAGTTGCTCAAGACCGTCGAGCAGGTCCAACAGCGGTTCAACCCCGATTTGGGCATTATCGGTGTCGTGCTGACGATGTTCGACCGGCGCAACCGTTTGACCGATCAAGTGTCTGATGATGTTCGCGATTGTTTGGGAAATCTGGTTTTCGAAGCGGTCATTCCGCGCAATGTCCGCCTGTCCGAGGCGCCGAGTTACGGTCTACCTGCCTTGGTCTATGATCATTCCTGTGCTGGTAGCCGCGCCTATATTGCGCTGGCCCGCGAATTGATCGGCCGCCTGCCAGAGAAGAGGAAAGCCGCATGAGCACCGCGGAAAATTCTGCAACCACCGGATCAAGAATACTGCCCGATAAGAAGCGCAAGCTCGGTCGCGGTCTTGGCGCACTCCTGGGGGAAACGCGCAGGGAGGAGCCGCTGGTGCGGCAGAATCCCAACCATCAGCCGCCAGAAGATTCGGCTCGTCCGACTACCGCCGCGCGCGGTGCATCGCTCGATTCTCTCTCCGTTTCGCTGATCGAGCCCTTGCCCGGTCAGCCCCGTACGCGATTTGATGAGGCCGCACTCGACGAGCTGGCGGCATCTATCGCTGCGCGCGGCGTTATCCAGCCGATTATTGTCCGTCCGATTGCCGGTGGGCGGTACCAGCTTGTTGCGGGTGAGCGCCGTTGGCGCGCCGCGCAGAGGGCGCAATTGCACGCAATCCCCGCGATTATTCGCGATCTGGATGAGCGCGAAGTTATGGCGCTCGCCTTGATCGAGAATCTTCAGCGCGAGGATCTCAATCCGGTGGAGGAAGCGCGCGCCTATCAGCGACTTTCTGAACAGGAATCGATGACTCAGGCCGAAATTGCCAAGCTGGTGGATAAATCCAGAAGCCATGTCGCGAATATCCAGCGTTTGCTCGCGCTCCCTACCGAAGTGCTCGATTTGGTAGAGGGTGGGGCGCTGTCTATGGGTCATGCGCGGGCCTTGATCGGCAATGATGACGCTGTCTCTCTCGCCAATTTGGCGATTGCGAAGAAGCTTTCGGTGCGCGATCTGGAGAAAATGGGCCGCAAGTCTGACGGAAACGAAACTGCCCGCCGTCAAGCGCGGCCATCACGCGATCCGACCAAAGATGCCGATATTGCGGCGGTTCAGGCGCATTTGGAGGAATTTCTCGGCCTGTCGGTCAAAATCAAGACGGACAGTGATCCGCGTTCGGGGGCAGTGACAATCAATTATCGCACGCTCGACCAGCTCGATCTTATTTGTCAGCGCCTTACCGGCGGAGACATCTGACCGGTCCGGGGGGGGCATCGAACTGAATTCCCCTTGGTTTGCGTGCGTTTTGCGACGCGACCATGAAAAGCAGATCGCGGCAAACACCTTGTTAACCCCGATCGGTTAGCTTGTTGGTCTAGAGAACCCGAACTTGAGTTCACGAACCGCCTTTAACCGACTGTTTTTAGTCGGATTTGGTAGCCTATGCGCTGCGACGCCGGCCTGTGCCCAAACCGATTCGATCAATATGCCGATCCAGGCGTTAGTCATCGATGGGTGCAATGTTTCGGCCACAACGATGAATTTCGGCTCGCTATTGGGCGCCACCGGTTCACCGCAAACCACCTCGCAGGTCACTCTGCTGTGCAACCTCAATGTTGCCTATGAGATCACCATCGATATGGGCCAATACGCCCAGGGCGCGAACCGCAGGATGCGAAACAATTTGACCGGCGGTTATCTGCGCTATCGCATATATCGCAATGCGGGCTATTCACAGCGGTGGGAGACCAACCAGAACCGCCGTGTGTCCGGAAATAGCGGTGCGAGCGGGATCGTTTCGCACACTGCTTATGGGCAGATCACAAACCTCGCCGGTTTGGCTGCGGGCGGAGTCTATTCAGACACGGTGGTTGTTACCGTCAGTTTTTAGCGCTTTAGCCATCCAAATGAACACTTGGTCAGGATAGCAACTTGCTTGCACAATCAGCATCGGGCGAATTTTCGATAACCGCGCTTACCTCAAATTAACCCAACAAATAGTTGTTTTTTCTCAATAAAATATCCAAATTATTCGATTTCGGAACAAAACACCCTTCGCCGTTAACTGAATCTATACGGGACATACGTAGTTCTGCCGATGCCTAATTAATCAGAGGCTAGGAGACTCAAAAATGCGTAAACTTATCATGCTGGCAGCCGGTGCTGCAGCTCTTTCGGCATCGCCCGCTTTTGCAGGTACCGATTCTGACGATATGCTCGTCACCGCAACTGTGATCAACAGCTGCACCGTTACCGCTTCGCCGATGGCGTTCGGCACGCTCGCCACACTCGGCTCTGCCAACATCGACACTTCGGCTAGCGTTGTGCTCGCTTGCACACCCAATGCTGCTTATTCGGTTTCGATGAACCTCGGCCTCAACGCCGGTTCGACCACGCAGCGCGAGCTGGTCAATTCGGGCAACAGCACACAGCGCATCCCGTATGAAATCTACACCGACGCTGCGCGCACCAATTCCTGGGGCACCGCTGTTGGTAATGTAGTAGCTGGTACTGCAACAGGCGGCGCAGCATCGCTCACCGCTTACGGCCGTATTCCTTCGACCGCTGCTGCAGTTTCGGCAGGCTCTTATTCCGATACCGTAGCGGTAACCGTTACTTTCTAATCGGAATTTGATTGATGACGAACGGTGCCATGAAACTGTCTGCGAAACTAGTTCTTCCCCTTGCTGTGCTGCTTTCGAGCGGCGTCAGTCTGGCGCAGGATTCGGCTTCACCCGCTCCATCCAAGGTGGATGGCGCAGCGATGGTTTCATTGGCACCGCTTCGCATCGAAATGGACGGGCCCGATAGAGCCGCCACCCTGCGGGTATTTAATCCGTCAGGCCGCGCAATCGGTGTTCAAGTCCGCGCATTCGGGTGGAAACAAGAATCCGGTCAGGATGTCTTTTCCGCAGCGAATGATGTTATGGTGTCCCCCTCGATCATCACGATCGATCCGGGTGAAACACAGATTTTCCGGGTTGTTCGCAAGGATCAGCCGGCCGAAGGCGAGCGGCGCTACCGCGTTGCCGTGGACCAGCTTCCCGATCCCGAATTGACCCGCGCAGGCGAAGCAACCGCCCGCATCCGCTTTACCATCCCGATGTTTGTCGACCGTGCCGCTGCAGCGCCGGCCCAATTGGCCTGGACGCTCGGGGAAGACGGTCTGACCGTGACAAATTCCGGTGGCCAAACCGTACGTATGGTTAATTTGGACCTTACAGGCCCACAAGCTGGAAAGATTCCGGTAACCCTGAACGGCCTGTATTATGTGCAGGGCGGAAGCGTGCTCAACTGGCCATTAGAAGGCGCTTGCCCTTCTGGCCCGATCAATATCACCGCGTCGATCGACGGTGAGGATATCAATGCCCAGGTTGCAAACACCTGCGGCTAACCGCTTTTCACTCCTTCCTCTTGCGCTTGTAGCGCTGGCGGCGGGGGGCACCCCTGCGACGGCGCAGTCTGCAGACCCGTTTGCTCTGCCGGCAGACATGACCATCAACAATGCCCGGAAAATCGAGGCAAACGGTCCCGGCCTGAGTGAAATCAAGGTCGATGGCCGCACTCTAAACCGTATGGTCACGCTCGCCTATGTCGAGGGCGAACTCGCAATTGACGCAAAATCGGCGGAAATGGCCAGCCTGCCAATCCCCGCAGGTGCAAACGGGCTGATCAAGCTCAAAGATATCAAGATTGCCAATTGGAAATTCGACAAATTGTCGCAGCGGCTGAACATTACGCTGTTCCGAGACGGCGACGGCGTGAATGACATCAATTTCAGCCGTTTTGCTGGCGGAAAGGGCGATCGCTCTCCGCTTCCGGCATTGCTGATCGACTATAATCTCAGCGCAACCACATCATCGAGCGGAACGCAGGCGGGCGCAGTGGTCTCGCCGCGCTTTGTTTATGGCAATTTCCAGCTTGCGGGCGCGCTGCAATACACATCAACCCCCGAACCCGATCGCTCCAAGATCAGGCGTCTCGATACGACCTTCAGTTTTGCCATACCCGACAAAGGCTTGATTGCCCGTGCAGGCGATACGATCACCGCAGGCAGTCAAAGCCAGCGGCCACTGCGCATCGGCGGTTTGCAGATTGGCACCGATTTTGCCTTGCGACCTGATCTGGTGACCAATCCATTACCCGCTTTTGAAGGCAATGTTGCCGTTCCCACCGGGCTGGACCTAATAATCAACGATAGACGCTTCTCGAGCGCAGAGCTGGAGGCCGGAAGGTTCCAGATCCGTAACATTCCGGTCAATCCGGGGAGAGGCGATGTTTCCGTCATCGTGAAGGACGAACTGGGACGGGAGGTCGTGCAGAATGCGCGAATATACGTCTCGAGAGACCTGCTAGCCCCCGGCCTATGGGAGGGGGCAGCCAACGTCGGCTACATCCGACGAAGATACGGGCAAGTCAGTAATGATTATCGTGACCTAGTGAGCACGTTTTTCCTAAGGAGGGGCTTTTCCAAAAGTCTCTCCTTCGGTCTTTCTGGGGAAGCAGGAATCGGCCTGAAAAATGTCGGCGCGCAGCTGGAAACAACTTTATTTGACCGCGCTTTGGCCTTTTCCGAGGTGCGCTATAGCAAAACAGCCGAAAACAGCGGGTTTTTGCTCCGCGGCGGGATAGAATCGGTTGGACCCGGCGTTTCGGTCCGCGCCGAGGCTGTCTGGCCCACCAGTGGCTACCGCGATCTCGCTGCCGCAGCGGGCGATCCTTTGCCATCCAAGCAGATAAACACCTCGATCAACTTCGATTTGCGCAATACAATCCAGATCCAGCTGACCGGAAGCCATCAAAAACGGGCGTTTGACCCGCGTTATCCGCGTCAAACGAGCAAAGTGGACATTTTGCGCGCCACAATCCGCACAAAACTGTCCGACCGGATCGATCTCTATGCTGATGGTTCTTACACCAAGAGCGACCGGACCAATCTGTCGGTGATGGTGGGCGTGAATATCCAATTGGGTAAAAAGCGCTCTGCGCAGGCCAGCGTTACGCATAATGGCGGCCAAACCAGCGGTCAGGCATCGTTTGGCAGGCCCGATGTCGAACCGGGCGACCTCGGTTACGGCCTGGAAGGCCTGCTGGGCGACCAATCGCGCGTCAGCGGGCGCTTGGCATGGCGCACGCGCTTTACGCGGCTGGAGGGGCAAGCTGAGTACAACAACGGCAGTCTGGCCGCGCGGGCCAATGCGCGCGGCACGATTATCTTTGCTGGCAACACCTTCTACGCCCGCAATCAAACCGGCGGATCCTACGCTCTGGTCCAGACGGGCAAAGTAGGCGGCATAACCGTAACGCGCGAGAACCGCGAAGCCGGGGTGACCGATGCCAAGGGCCGCCTGCTGGTGGAAAACCTGACCCCGCTCGTCCCGGTCCAGTTCGATCTCGATCCTGATAAGCTTCCTTACGATGCGGTTGCACGCTCCACCTACCGGCGGGTCTCGGTCTCCCGCGGCGGTGTCGCATCGGTCAAGCTTGATGTAGAGGCGTATCGCTCGCAGCTGGTCAAGCTGGTCGATTTCAATGGCAAGCCGGTTCAGGTCGGTACCAGACTCACCGCCGAACCTTCCGGCACGGAGTATACCGTGGCCTTCGACGGACTGTTCGATCTCAACGCCCTCTCAGGCGATAAGAGCCTGCGGATCGACCGTGCCGGAGGCGGGAGTTGCGCGGTGCGACTCCCTAGCTTCATCGATCAGGTGTTCGACATTCCCGAGCTCAAGGCCGAGTGCCTCGGTCTCAACATCGCACGGGCGGATGCGGGGCCGTGACGCCAGCTGCGAAGACGCGAGACATGCCTTGCGAACAGGGGATTATGGTTACGACCGGATTAACCAAAGTTGCGCCGCGCAACTTTGGAGATCCAGCTTGGCGGGCCAGCTTATCTGATCAGCTTAGTTACCCTTGATCTGGCGAACAACTTTGCTCGGCGCCCGTTTGATCGGAACGATTTTGGTCGGCCGAGGTGCGGGGCGGACAACGCGCGGGGCGGGGACATCTTCATAGG
>JBATLU010000430.1:0-14197 GCA_049289475.1 Pontixanthobacter sp.
CAATTGTCGCCCTTTTCCGCCTCAAACCACTCTACCAGCATCCTTCCCGACTTCGGCGAAATAGCGCGCCATTGCCTCGGCAGCGCTGTCGCTCAGTGCGATGAAGGCGCGGCGTTTATCTTCTTCATCCTCCACCCGTTGCAGCAGACCTGCTTCGACCATCTGGCTGATCCAGCGCAGCGCCGTTGTTGGCGGCACGCCACTGGCAATGCAGAGCGAGGTGACTGACACGCGTGAATGCTCCACCCGCGCCGCTGTCAGATCGAGCAGAATATCCCACGCCGGATCGGCAAACAGCTCGGCATCGAAGAACCGCGCCCTCGCCTGACGCTGGCGGATAATTTGCCGCACCAGCCGCGGGTCGGGCAGCGGAGGTTTGGGCTTGCGGATTAGCTGCGCGCTGCCATCCGCTGTGTCCTGAACGGCAAAGGCGGGTTTGGGCGTTTCAAAGCGGAATGCGCCGCCATCTTCGGCCTGCCCCTTCGCGCCCATCCGCTCAAGCCGTTCGGCAATTTGCGCGACCTGTTCGGTCAGCCGCAGCAAAGTCAGCCTGTCATCGCCGGAAAGTTCGCGCAATCGCATACCCGGCATCATGGCTAACACGCGGCCAAGCGCAATTACGCGTTCGCCCCTAGCGGGTTCCACCAATATCTGCGCGCCCGATTGATCGAGGCAGCCGAACACATCATCAAGCGCATTAACGCTGGTCGAAACCACCAACCGCGCGCCCGTGTGCGCAGCGCGGATATCAAGCCGCGCCAACGCCGCCAGAGTGGCTCCATCGACCACCGGACAATCGACCAGCACCGCATCACCCAGCGCGCTTGCCTTGCCTTCCAGCAAATTCGTCAGATCGCCGACAATACCCAATCGAAAACCGGCAGCGAGCGCATCGTCTCGGATCGTATCGCGAATATGCGCGCGGTCGGCGAAAATCGACACCGCCAGCGGAACGCCGGCAGGGTCATTCGCCGCATCGCGCGTTATCTCGCTGGTCTGATAGTGGAAATCTGCCTGCGCGCTGGTGCTGTTCATGTTCCGACTCCTGAAGTTGGAACATGGTGGGAACAAATGAAGATCAAGTCAAGATTATACCGCGCTATTGGCGTATTTCGATGGGTGTCCCGTCGGGCACGGCTTTCCACAGTTCTTCGATCTCTGCATTGGAAACGGCGATGCACCCGTCGGTCCAGTCGCCCGGAATGATCCCGACAGGGAGCGAATTCGGCTGTCCGTGGATGAAAATGTCACCGCCTGGCTCGCGGCCCTGCGCTGCGGCAAAGGCGCGGTCTTGCGCATTGGGATAGGAGATGCGCAAGCTAAGGTGATAGGCGCTGTCCGGGTTGCGCGTGTCGATGGTGTAGCGGCCTTCCGGCGTGCGCTCGTCACCTTCGAATTGCTTGTGACCAATCGGCCGATCGCCAAATGCTATACCGGAATAGCTGCGTAGCGACCTATCACCGCGAAACAGGGTCAGTGTACGGTCAGATTTATCAACCAGAACGAAATCGGCCTGCTCGGTCAGCCGTTCCCGCTCCAAAGGCGCGCAAGAGGCCAGAAGGAGCAGGAAACAGGCAAACAGGGATCGCATCAAATCAGTCTACAAACGGATCCCGCATCAGGATAGTGTCTTCGCGCTCGGGGCTGGTTGAGACCAGCGCGACCGGCGTTTCGATCAGTTCCTGCACCCGCTGGATATATTTGATCGCATTGGCGGGCAAATCGGCATAGCTGCGCGCACCGGCGGTGCTTTCGTGCCAGCCGTCCATTTCTTCGTAAATCGGTTCGACCTCAGCTTGATCAGCTGCGTGGCTGGGGAAGTAATCCATGATTTTGCCGCGCAGGCGGTAACCGGTGCAAATCTTGACCGTGTCAAACCCGTCGAGCACGTCCACTTTGGTTAGCGCGATCCCGGTTACGCCGCTGATTGCGCAGCTTTGCCGCACCAGCACCGCATCGAACCAGCCGCAGCGCCGCTTGCGCCCGGTAACGGTGCCGAATTCATGGCCGCGTTCGCCCAGACGTTGGCCATCGGCATCGTCCAGTTCGGTCGGGAACGGACCGCTGCCAACGCGGGTGGTGTATGCTTTTACAATGCCGAGGACATAGCCGGTCGAATTGGGCCCTAGGCCCGAACCGCTCGCCGCGGTGCCGCTGACCGTGTTGGAGCTGGTGACGAAGGGATAGGTGCCGTGATCAACATCGAGCAGCACGCCCTGCGCGCCTTCGAACAATATCTTCGCGCCCGCCTTGCGGACCTTCTTCAGACGTTTCCACACCGGCTGCGCGAACCGCAGCACAAAAGGCGCGATTTCAGCGAGGTCAGCGAGCAGACGCTCGCGGTCAACCGGCGGCTCGCCAAAGCCAGCGCGCAGCGCATCATGGTGCGCACATAGCCGGTCCAATTGCGAATCCATCTTGTCGAGATGCGCCAGATCGCACACGCGGATCGCGCGGCGGCCGACCTTGTCTTCGTATGCGGGGCCAATGCCGCGCCCAGTGGTGCCGATTTTGCCGCTACCCGCCGCGGTTTCGCGCAAGCCGTCCAGATCGCGGTGGATCGGCAGGATCAGTGGGCAATTATCGGCAATCGCGAAATTGTCATCGGTGATCGAAACGCCCTGCGATTCGAGCTTCTCGACCTCGCTTTTCAGCGCCCACGGGTCGAGCACCACACCATTACCGATGATCGAAAGCGTCCCCGAAACGATCCCGCTGGGCAGTAGGCTGAGCTTGAACACTTTGCCGTCAATGACCAGCGTATGTCCGGCATTGTGACCGCCCTGAAAGCGCACAACGGCGTCGGCACGGCTGGCGAGCCAGTCGACAATCTTGCCCTTGCCCTCATCGCCCCATTGGGCACCGATCACAGTTACATTAGCCATGGATATACCTTCACCCCTGCCCGGGGATCCTCAAACGTCCTTCGACAGGACTCGACGTAGGGGATGGATGGACGGGCGAGCGGCCCGAGATGCGGTCGCTGCCTAGCCGCGTAAGGGCAACAGGGTCAAGCACAACCAAGCTACATTCCGCGACAATTCGCGACTGGACGAATGCGAACTGGCGAAGCAAGCTCAATGGGCATCAAACTTGGAGCAGCACTATGCGGATAATCTGGATTTTGACGGCGGGCACATTGGCACTGGGTGCGGCCGGTTTGGTCAATGCGCAACAGCGTCTATCGCGTGAATGCCGGACAGAAGTGGTTAAGCTTTGCGGCACGGATCGAAATACGATGCGCCAATGCCTGCGCGAGAAGGCAGCAAGCCTGAGCGAGAATTGCCGCGGCGAATTTCGTCAACGGATGCAAGCGCGAGGTGGGGAAGCGCGGAACAGCGATAATCGCGCGGGTATCTCCGTGCCTGTAAAGTCAGACGCGGAAGAGATTTCGTTCGGCTCCGACAAGCTCCAGCGCGCCGATTTCTGGAAGGCATCGCAGCCCAATGCACCGCTGGTTCTGTTCGTTCACGGCGGCGGGTGGAAGCGCGGCGATAAGAGTATGATGACCGGCTCGGCCAAACTCTCGCATTGGCTGGCTCAGGGCTATGCGGTGGCGTCCACCAATTACCGGCTGGTCCCCGATGCCACGGTCGAGCAGCAAGGGGCAGATGTTGCAACTGCGATTGCCTATTTCCGTAAAAATGCCGCGCGGTTGGGCATTGATCCTGATCGAATCGTACTAATCGGCCACAGCGCAGGGGCGCATCTGGTGGCTCTGGTCGGGACCGATCCGTCCTATTTCAAAGCGGCTGGCATGAAAATGAATGATGTCGCCGGCGTCGTCCCGCTCGATGGCGCGGGCTATAATGTGCCCGATCAGATGGACGAAAATGCGCGGTTGATGGGCGATACATACAAGCAGGCGTTCGGAACCGAACCGGCGCGGCAGCGCGCTCTGTCGCCCACTCTGCATGCTGCAGGCCCCAACGCGCCCACATTTTTGATCCTGCATGTTCAGCGCGACGATGCACAAAGGCAAAGCAAGGAACTGGCCGAGCGCCTTACCGCAGCTGGCACTCCAGCAGCATTGCACGGACTGAAAGGGCGCGGGCTGAAAGGGCATCAGGAAATCAACAAGAAACTGGGCGAGGATGATTATCCCGCCACCGCCTTAGTCGATGCGTTCCTGAAGAAGCGTTTCGCTCAATAAGCAACTGGCACGGCGGCTTGCAGATGATGCGTGCAGCCGAGCGCCTTGCCATCATCGCCCTCGCTCAGAGCCGCAATCGTCCGCCATCCCTGGCCGCGCAAAGTGGCGGCGGCGACCTCATCATGGCTGAGCGGCAGGAACAGGGTGTCCTTTGCTGCGCCGCTATCTAGGGCGTCAATCAATCGGTCGACATAGAGCGAAAATCCAATTGCCGGATCGTCGCTGCCGCCGATGGAATAGGTTCCGCCGCGACCCAAAGCGCCGCGAACACCCTCGGCATAAATCGTAAAACCGAACCAGCTTTGATATTCAAAGCCGTGGCGTTCAGTCGGATCGAGTGTTACCCGCGCCCTGACTTGAGAATTTGGGCCAGAAACCCGCGCAGCAATCGCTTTCAACCCCGCAATCCGCGATGCCAGTGCACCGCCCGCATCGAGCGCCTCAAGCCGGGCAATCGACTGGTCAAACGCTCCGGTTGCATAGAGCAGCGGAAGATAGGCTGCGCCGCCAGCAGCTTTCAGCCCGCCAGCGTCCTTGGTGTCCAATTCGCGCCTGACCGCTTCGACCTGATCGCCTTCCAGCGGCAGTGAGTTAGCAGCCAGCGTATCGACCAGATCGGGCAGCGTGAAATCAACCGAAATGCCTGTCGCACCCGCTGCCTCAAGCGATTCGATAGCCAGCGCGACAATCTCGCTTGCCGCTGCTGCACTGTCAGACCCGATCAATTCAGCGCCGATTTGAAGCCTTTGGCGCGCCGGATCGAGTTGATCGGCAGTAATCGTCGCCACTTCACCGGCATAGCACAGCCGCAAGGGACGTGGCGCTGATGCGAGCGAAGTCGCAGCAATGCGGCTGACTTGCACCGTCATATCGGAACGCAGGGCAAGCGTGCGCAGGCTGGCAGGGTCGACAAAGCGGAACATCCGGCGCGGGGAAACCCCGTCCATCCGTTCCGCCATCGATTTTTCGAATTCGACCAAGGGCGGACGCACACGGTCATAACCATGCGAATCCATTGCCCCCAGCACCGCGCGCATGACACGCGTTGCTATCGCCGCCTCTTGCGGCAAGCGGTCGGATAGCCCGATGGGCAGCAGATCGTCGGTCGAATTACTCATTACAGGCGCGCGCTTGCCCCAAGATCGATCAAAAGGCCAGCGGTGTTACCACTTTCACGCCTTCCAGCGCGCAAGCCTGCTTCACAACACTGTCCGGTATCGGTTGGTCGACCGACAGCAGGACAATTGCCTCACCCCCGCCATCACGGCGGCCAAGGTTGAAGTTACCGATGTTGATGCCGTTCTCGCCCAGCAAAGACCCGATCCGGCCGATAAAACCGGGCGCGTCTTCATTGACGATGTAGAGCATATTGCCCTGCAGTTCGGCTTCGATACCGATGCCGAATATCTCCACCAGACGCGGCGCTTCGCTGCCGAACAAAGTGCCGGCGACCGATCGCGGACCTTGGCTCGTTTCGACCGTGACACGGATCAGCGTGTGATACACGCCTTCGCGGTCATGGCGCACTTCGCGCACATCGAGCCCGCGTTCCTTGGCGAGATAAGGCGCGTTGACCATATTCACCGTGTCCGAATATTGGCGCATCAAGCCTGCGAGAACCGCGCCGGTAATCGGTTTGCCATTTAGCTGCGCCGCCGCGCCTTCGCGTTCGATGCTGATTGTGTCGAGATTGCCATGCGCCAATTGCCCGACCAGTGAACCGAGCCGTTCGGCCAGCGCCATATAGGGCTTAAGCTTGGGCGCTTCCTCGGCGCTCAGACTTGGCATATTGAGCGCATTGGTGACGCCGCCATTGACCAGATAATCGGCCATTTGCTCTGCCACTTGCAACGCAACATTGACCTGCGCTTCGGTAGTGGACGCACCCAGATGCGGCGTGCAGATGAAGTTCTTGGTGCCGAACAACGGGCTTTCCTTGGCCGGTTCAACCGCAAACACATCGAGCGCCGCACCAGCGATATGGCCGCTTTCGAGACCTTCCTTAAGTGCCGCCTCGTCAATTAAGCCGCCGCGCGCGCAATTGACAATCCGAACGCCCTTCTTGGTTTTGGCAAGGTTTTCCGCTGACAGGATATTACGCGTCTGGTCTGTAAGCGGCGTGTGCAGCGTGATGAAATCTGCGCGCGAAAGCAGCGTATCCAAATCAGCTTTCTCTACACCCATTTCGATCGCGCGGTCTTCGGTCAAGAAGGGATCAAACGCGACCACCTTCATTTTCAGACCGAGCGCGCGGCTGGCTACGATGCTGCCAATGTTACCCGCCCCGATCAGGCCGAGCGTCTTACCGGTGACTTCGACGCCCATGAACGCGCTTTTGGGCCATTCGCCATTCTGCGTTTGGGCATTGGCTTCGGGAATTTGCCGTGCCAGCGCCATGATCAGCGCAATCGCATGTTCGGCGGTGGTAATCGAATTGCCGAACGGGGTATTCATCACCACCACGCCCTTGCCGCTGGCATAGGGAATATCGACATTGTCGACTCCGATACCGGCGCGGCCGATCACTTTCAAGTTGGTCGCTGCATCAAGAATAGCAGGTGTTACTGTGGTTGACGAACGGATCGCAAGACCCTGATAATCACCGATACGCGCAGCAAGTTCCTCGGGGCTTTCGCCGGTGATTACGTCAACATCGCAGCCGCGCTCTTGGAAGATACGCGCTGCATTGGGATCCATCTTGTCGGAGATGAGAACTTTGGGTCGTGTCATTTTGAAATACCTCAAATTTCGTCATTCCCGCAAAAGCGGGAATTTAGTGCGGCGAAGTGCGCGCTCAATTTGTCTGAATCCCCGCTTTCGCGGGGATCACGGGGGGAATTAGGACGCTTGAATCTCGGCGTATGCCCATTCAATCCACGGGAGCAGTCGCTTGATGTCTTCCTGCTCTACTGTACCGCCGCACCAGACGCGCAGACTTGGCGGCGCATCGCGGTAGCCGTTGAAATCATAGCCAACGTCCAGCTTGTCGAGCATGCTCGCGATAGTTTTCGGCACCGCTGCCTGATCTTCGGGCGTAAGGCTGTCGTAATATTCGCCCTGGAACACGAAACACACGCCGGTATTGGTACGCTGTGCCGGGTCGGACACCATGTTGCGGAGCCACGGGGTTGCTTCAATCCAGTCGGTCAGAATTTTGGCATTGGCATTGGCACGGTCAAACATCGCCTGACGCCCGCCGATCGACTTCGCCCATTCCAGCGCAAGAATATAATCCTCGGTCGCCAGCATGCTGGGGGTGTTGATCGTTTCACCGACGAAGATTCCGCGGTTGAGCTTGTCGCCCTTCTTGATGCGGAACAATTTCGGCAGCGGCCATTCGGGATCGTAGCTTTCGATCCGCGCAACCGCCTTGGGGCTGAGGATCAGCATCCCGTGCTGCGCCTCGGAACCCATGATTTTCTGCCAGCTGAAAGTCGTGGCATCGAGCTTCGACCAGTCCATTTCCTGCGCGAACACCGCGCTGGTGGCATCGTTGATGGTGATGCCTTCGCGATCTGCGTCAAGCCAGTCGGTGTTGGCGATACGGGCGCCCGAGGTTGTCCCGTTCCATGTAAACACGACATCGTTGCCTTGCGGAATGCTGGCTAGATCGGGGATTTCGCCGTAATCGGCGTTGAGGACGGTCAGATCCTTCAATTTCAATTGCTTGACCGCGTCCTGAATCCACACATTGCCAAAGCTTTCCCACGCCGCGACTGTCGCAGAGCGCGCGCCAAGCATAGTCCACATTGCGCATTCAAGAGCGCCGGTGTCGGACCCGGGCATGATACCGATAAGGTAATCATCGGGCACGCCAAGCAATTCGCGGGTCAGGTCGATGGCATATTTCAGCCGCGCTTTACCAATGGCCGAACGGTGTGAACGGCCAAGTGCGTCGGTTTTGAGATTATCCGCCGACCAGCCTTTGAATTTGGCAGTGGGTCCAGACGAAAAGAAAGGACGCTCAGGTTTGAGCGCAGGTACGTCAGTCATTGTATTCTCTCCTTACAGAGAGCTCGCGCGGCGTTGGGACCGCGTGGCCCGACGGGGGCACTAGAGATGTCCGCAACCAAGTCAAGCAAACATAGCTATGCAGCGGTGGACGCGTCGAAATTAGCGTCCAATGGCTCTCGCCAAACAGGCCCGGCCCGATTATGGCGCTTGAACCATGCAGACGTCCGACCTCCGCATCGCCCTGTTCAGTGGCAATTACAATTATCTCCGCGACGGTGCGAATCAAGCTCTTAATAGGCTGGTAGAGTATCTGCTGCGGCAGGGCGCCAAAGTGCGAGTCTATGCCCCGACCACACCAACCCCGGCATTCGAACCGCAAGGCGATCTTGTCAGCCTACCATCAATGCCCTTCCCCGGGCGCACCGAATTCCGTTTCCCTTTAGGTGTACCGAAACGGATTCTCGACGATATCGAAGCTTTCAATCCCAAAATACTGCATGTTTCCTCGCCCGATTATTCCGCCCACCGCGCGGTAAGCTGGGCGCGGTCTAAAAATGTGCCAATATTGGCGTCTGTCCATACGCGGTTCGAAACCTATCCCCGCTATTACGGTCTCGGCTTTACCGAACCCTTGGTCGAAGCGATGCTGCGCCGGTTTTACCATCGCTGCGACGGATTGGTTGCGCCAACCGAAAGCCAAATTACAACCCTTCGCGAACAGGGCATGCATCATGATATTTCGATCTGGTCGCGCGGTGTCGACCGGAAAATTTTCGCATCGGACAAGCGCGACAATTCATGGCGGCGAAGCAAAGGCATCGCCGATGATGATATCGCCATAGTCTTCCTTGGCCGGCTGGTGATGGAAAAAGGTCTTGATGCTTTTGCCGAAACTATCGTCCAGCTACGACGCAGGCAATTGCCGCATAAAGTGCTTATCATCGGCGAAGGGCCTGCGCAGCAATGGTTTGAGCAGAATGTGCCCGACGGCATTTTTGTCGGTTTCCAAAGTGGTGCCGATCTTGGCCGCGCTCTTGCCAGCGGCGATCTGTTCTTCAACCCATCTATCACCGAGACGTTCGGCAATGTTACGCTGGAGGCGATGGCTTGCGGACTTCCCGTGGTGGCTTCTGCCGCGACCGGAAGCCAAAGTCTTGTCCAGAACTCCGTCTCCGGCACATTGGTGCCGCCAGGCGATGCAGGAAATTTTGCTGATGCCATCGCGCCCTATCTAACGGACGAGAGCCTGCGCCGGTCACACGGCGAAGCGGGCGAGAAGCGCAGTCTCGGTTTCTCGTGGGATGCGATCAATCAGGCGGTTGCGGAAACATACATCCGCCTGATCGAAGCGCGCCAAAAATAATGGGTTAGCATGGCTGCCTTATCTTATCACGCCAGCACGGCGCATGCGCGACGCATAGATCAACGTACCAAAGGTAAGTATCCAGATCGCCGCAGACAGAACGACATTGTCGAGCTCCGCCGGAATGGTGGTGCTAACCCGCTCGTACACTGTGGTCCCTATCAGGCCCAACACTGACACCAGCAGCGCCGGGACTGCAAACCGCGAACGCAGCAGGATCAGAACCGAACCGAAAAATGCACCCCATACACCAAGAGCCCACAAAGCGATCGCCCAGCCCGGCATCGCATCGAAATAGGCAATCTGGTCAGGCGGAAAACCGAGCGCTTCCAGCTTGCCCAACTCGGTCATTAGATAGCTCGTTATGCCAAGCGAATTCCATAGAAGTGTTAGAAGGCCGACCACCCAAATGTGCCACGGCGTTTTGATTGCCTGATCAGTCATATCAAATCCCCTCCGATTTTGATGAGGATTTCATATCACATATAATCGATACCGCCAAAGTGCCGCAGCTTTTGCGTCAAAGGCGCTCGATCCGCTTGGCGGCATCATCGATAATGTCGACGATCTCCTCCAAATCTTTTTCAGCAAAGCCACCGCTGCGATATTTGTGTTTCAAGACACCCGCAAGATTTCCCATCGCGCGGAACAATTCGGGCGCGCGATTGCGTTCTTCATGACCTGACATTGCCGATAGTCGCTCCAACAGCGCGTCGACTTCGTCCTTGCGGGTTTCCAGTTCGGTTTGACCCGATCCGGTCACCTGAAACGCTTTACGCGCGTCGTCGTCCCTCCCGCTTGGCGATTCTTTGATCGCACCTTCGTCGGACAAAAGCGAAAGCGTCGGATAAACCGCGCCCGGGCTGGGTTCGTATGTCTCGCCGGTCAGTTCGCCGATGGCCTTGATCAACTCATAACCATGCCGTGGCTCGTCCGCGATCAGCTTGAGCAAGACCAGCCGCAGTTCGCCGCTGCCAAATATCCGGCGCCGGCCCCTGGGTCCGCGTCCTGTGCCGCTTCGTGACGAACCGTCATGATCCCAGCTGAACCGGCCATCCCAGCCGCGTCCAGCGGCCATCATTGCCGCCATCGGGAAAGCTGCTCTCCATGCTTTATTGCGTCCATGTATCCTCATTTTTTACTTCCTTTGATATAACTAAGATGGTTCTAAGATATATCTTAAATGCAACCACGCAAGTGCCTGATGCAAATTCTCAAGCTTTTCTCTATCTGGCTAATATGGCCGACCTTTTCGCGAATGACCCGATACTCTCAAATGCGGACACCCACCCCCGCGCAGATGCCCCGCTCGCCGACAAACTGCGCCCGCAGACCTTGGACGAAATTGTCGGTCAGGATCATCTAACCGGCCCCGAGGGATCACTCGGGCGCATGGTCGCTGCAAGAAAATTATCGTCAATGATCCTGTGGGGGCCACCGGGCACTGGTAAAACGACCACCGCGCGCCTGCTCGCCGACGCGGTCGGGATGCGATTCGAAGCAATTAGCGCGGTATTTTCAGGCGTTTCCGATTTGAAAAAAGCCTTCGCCGCCGCCGAAACCGCCGCGAGAGCCGGTCAGCGCACCTTGCTGTTCGTCGATGAAATACATCGCTTCAATCGGGCGCAACAGGATGGTTTCCTTCCCTTCGTCGAGCGCGGCACCGTCACGCTTGTTGGCGCGACGACCGAGAATCCCAGCTTCGCGCTCAACGCCGCGCTACTCAGCCGCGCGCAAGTGCTCATCCTCCAGCGACTCGACCACGCAGCTTTGGCGATATTGCTGGCGCGCGCAGAAGAACTGTCAGGCAAATTGCCGCTAACCGACGATGCCCGCAATGCACTCATCGCCTCTGCCGATGGCGACGGTCGTTTTCTGCTCAATCAGGCCGAAACGCTCTTTTCGGCAAACATTGTCGATCCGCTCGGCCCAGCAGCTTTGGGCAAATTCCTCCAGCGCCGCGTCGCCGTCTATGACAAGGACCGCGACGGACATTACAATCTGATATCTGCGCTCCACAAAAGTCTGCGCGGTTCAGACCCGCAAGCTGCGCTCTACTATATGGCGCGCATGCTGACCGCGGGCGAAGAACCACTTTACGTCCTGCGCAGGCTGGTGCGCTTTGCCAGCGAAGATATTGGCCTCGCCGATCCGCAAGCGATGGTCCAATGTCTTGCGGCAAAGGACGCATATGAATTTCTGGGCAGTCCAGAAGGCGAACTCGCGATTGTGCAAGCCTGCATTTACTGCGCTACAGCGCCCAAATCCAATGCCGCCTATAAGGCGCAAAAATCCTCATTCAAAAGCGCGCGCGAAACGGGCAGCCTGATGCCGCCCGCCAATATCCTCAACGCTCCGACCAAACTGATGAAAGACATAGGCTACGGGGCGAATTACGCCTATGATCATGACACGGATGATGGATTTTCGGGTGCAAATTATTGGCCGGATGAAATGGTGCCACTGGAGTTTTATTCCCCTGTGGAACGCGGGTTTGAACGAAAGTTGAAGGAGCGACTGGAATGGTGGGCAAGAAAACGAGACTAGGTGCGATCTATCCTATCGCCGGACGAGCGCTGCTGTCAGGCATGGCTCTGTCACTGGCAGCCCCGGGTATCGCGCATAGTCTAACCGGATCGGCGCGCGCTCCTAGCCCCGACATTGCCCAATGCAATCGCTTGCCAGTTCCCGCAGCTGACGACGAATTGATGACACGCGAAGCAAGTCTGGAATTGCCAGCTGACTGGAAAAGCTTTGCCGATGTATCGTTCAATTGGGTCGGCGTAAAAACCAAGCTCGACTACACCCATTGTATCAACGTCAGCTGGGTCGACTATGCGGACAATTTTGAACGATTGAACGACCGTTTTGTCGGCTTTGATTGGTCGGGATATGAATCGGGCGGCTACATTATGGTTGATACCGAATGGACCGGATTCGATCTGGAAACTGGCGCGCGTCCGGTGTTCACCGCTGACGGTTCCCGTTTCGCTTCCATAAATTATTCAGACTCAGGCTTTGGAGCATTTGAAGGTTTTGCAATTTGGGATGTCCTGCCTGCAAAACTTACGCCCGTCCATGTGGTTACAAACATCCCCAATTTACAGGACTGGCGAATCGACCGGTGGGAGGATGAAAGCTGCATCCACTTGTCCGCCATTGAGAACGACCAAATGATCGATGATTGGGATAATCGCGGCGCAATCCCGCGCATCCACTATGTCGCAGGGTCACCGACCGGCTGGATTTTGGCTGCGGGAAGCAACTGCCCAAGATATGATGAGGGCTGACAGATTTCAGCACTTTCTCGCGGTTGACTGGTCAGGGGCAACGGGCGAGCGGCACAAAGGCATTGCGATCGCGCTGAGCAAGTCCAGCGGCGGACCCCCAGCACTGATCGCCCGCGATACAGCTTGGTCGAGAGCAGGCGTGCTCGACCATCTGCTTCATGACCTGCCAGACAATACGCTGGTCGGACTCGATCTAGGAATTGCCCTGCCCCATCATGATTGCGGTGCGTATTTGCCCGAATGGGATGGCAGCCCTGCCAATGCCCGCGAATTGTGGGCGCTGGTCGATAACATCTGCGGAGCGGACGAACATTTCAGCGTCAGCAGTTTTGTCAACCACCCGGAACTCGCGCGCTATTTCCGCCGCCACGGTGGCCGCGAAGGGGACCGTTTTCATCGCACCAATGCCCACGACAAACGCGGCAGGTTCCGTATTACCGAACAGGGGCAGCAGACCATGGGGTGCAAACCCTATAGCAATTTCAATCTGGTCGGCGCGGCGCAAGTGGGGAAATCCAGCCTGACTGGGATGCGAATCCTGAACCGACTCGCCGGACGAATCCCCGTTTGGCCAATAGACCCTGTTCCGACTCGCGGTTCTGTCATCGCTGAAATCTATACCGGCCTCGCTGCAATTGAGGCCGGACGCAGCGCGGGACGCAGCAAAATCCGAAGCATCTCAGAACTGAACTCTGCTTTGGAGCAGCTCGATTCTCCGCCGATTCAAGCGGCCACTGGGCCAATCGACGACCATAGCGCCGATGCGCTGATGACGGCGGCGTGGATGCGCAAAATCGCTCATCAGCCTGCCAGATGGTCGCCAAAATTGATGACTTCGAAAATTGCTGCAACTGAGGGCTGGACCTTTGGTGCATTTTGAAGCAAAGGGCGCGCCGCAGCCATTGTTGCTGCATGGAAATTGGCCGGCTTAGCTCAGTTGGTAGAGCAGTTGATTTGTAATCATCAGGCCTGGGGTTCGAATCCTCAAGCCGGCACCATCACTTTTTCGGGGCTTGAAAGTCCCGCTAACATCTTGAACGGAAAAGAAATATCAGGGGTTTGAAACCCGCTTTTACGGTCGAAGATAATACGACCCCCAAAAACCAGTTTCATCATAGCCCTACGGTCTTTTATGCGACCAGTTTCCCAAAGATTCCAAGGGTTTGACAGAAATTTGAGGGCGGTTTGAAAACTTGACTGATAGTCTCGCGCAGGCTTCCCACATTTCTCCATTTTTTCGAGTAGGATTAGCTTTTTGCGCTCAAGCGCCTCGATTTTGCCCTCGTAAGCCCTGATAACCGTAGTGCTTTCAGCCTCTATGACACGCTCAAGAAGCTGGGTTACATTCTTTTCGACATTGGCAATCTGAATAGCCCCTAGTTTTCTAGACGCCTTGCTGTCTCATTGCCTGCTGTCGTTCGAACTCGACGGGCGACA
>JBATLU010000431.1:0-8023 GCA_049289475.1 Pontixanthobacter sp.
GCCTTGGTTATGTTCAACATGCTGGGGCCTTAGCCGCGTCGCCAATTCCACCAACGCGGGCAACTGCAGCAGCGGGTGGTCGCATAAAAGGTGCTGCAACTTGTTCGGCGTCTCAGGATAGGCAGCGGCGAAACTGGCGATACTTTTGGCGGTGAAGGCTGGGTTAGTCATGGCGTTGGTTCCGTATTCGGCGAATTGTAGCGCCCAGTTGATCGATACTGCGGCACAGAAAATAGGCTGATTTGCGCGCGGTACCGCTGAGCGCGACGACGATATGTTCGATGGTTTGACGTTCACCCCACAGGCTGTTGATCATCGGGTGATCCGGCTTGGCGCAGCTGTCTGCCCACTCAATGTCCGGATCGCCAAGGACCAGCGCGATAGTCTCCAGCTCGATCAAAACGCCGGGAGAATAGCGTGCAAGGCTCTCGTCATAGGTGATTTTGTACGACCAAACGGCTGGCGGTGATCGCAGATTGACCAGGATGGCAATCGGGCGTCCGTCGAGCAATAAGCGGAGAAAATCGACGCGGTGGAGCTTATGCGCGGCGATGATGATTTCGCGGAAGAACGTCTCCGATGCGGCATCTACACCCAGCGCTGTTCCGCCTTCACCTTTCCAACCTGCAGCCTCTAGCTCCAAATATTGGTCGATCCATTGTTCGACAGGCCCGTCGTGCGCAAGGTGTTCGAAAGTAACATCACCCAATTCACCCAGCCTCTTGGCCTGACGCCTCAGTTCCTTGCGCTTTTTGGACCTAACATTCCGTCCGATATAGGCTTCCGCGCCGCCTTCACTCGCGAGAATTGCCCGCTCGTAGCTTTGCGCGATGTGGAGCGGGCGCTTCAGAACTGCGGCAGCCTCCTCCAGGCCTTGGCGAACCGGGCCGCTGGCATACATCAGGCGCAGCGACAGGAAATTATCGGCCCAATCGCTGTTATCGAGCAGATCAAGCAGCGCGGTCCAGAAAGGGACCTCGTAGCCAGCGCGAACCAAAGGACCGCCGCAATAGTTTTGCAAATGGTTCCAATTGGATATGTTGCCGATTGGCATCCGCCCGAAATTTTTGGCTAATGCTAGCGGCAAAATGCCGATCAGCATTCCTGAATCATCGCGGACTTGTGCCAAGCGAATGGTTTCGTCGCCCCGAAAATGGCGCAACGCGGCGCTGATAAACCAATGTTCACAATAGGAATTAGGCTGGCTTGCGTCATTGGCCAACGCTTCCCATTCGGCGGCAAGCGACTCGTCCACGCGCGCCACAACCGGCGCTTCCGCAGTGAAAGCGACCTGCTTGAATGTGGATCGGGCAGGCGTATGCAACATGGTGCTGCACTAGCGGTGAAATGCTAAAATACGTCTAACCGCGCGTTCAGCACCTGCACATTGTATCGCCCAAACAAAAAGCCCCGCCCGGAATGAACCGGACGGGGTCTTTATCAGCCGAACCTGAAAGTTGGATCAGACGGCTGCGAGTGCCGCGAGTAGCAGCAGGGCAACGATGTTGGTGATCTTGATCATCGGGTTCACAGCCGGACCAGCGGTATCCTTGTAAGGATCGCCAACCGTATCGCCGGTTACGGCAGCCTTGTGGGCTTCCGAACCTTTGCCGCCGTGATTGCCGTCTTCGATGTATTTCTTGGCATTGTCCCATGCGCCGCCGCCGGCGGTCATGGAAAGCGCCACGAAGATACCCGAGACGATCACACCCAGCAGCAACGCGCCAAGCGCGGCAAAGCCGTTTGCCTGACCTGCAACCGCAGTGATCACGAAGTACACCACAATCGGTGCCAAAACCGGCAGCATCGAGGGGATAATCATCTCCTTGATCGCAGCCTTGGTCACGAGATCGACCGTACGGGCATAGTTGGGGCGGCTGGTTCCGGCCATGATCCCCGGATCAGCGGCAAACTGCGCGCGCACATCAACCACCACGTCACCAGCAGCGCGGCCAACAGCGGTCATACCCATCGCACCGAACAGGTACGGAAGCAGAGCGCCGAGCAGCAGGCCGACAATGACATAGGGGTTTTCAAGGCTGAAGCTGACTTCAAGGTTCGGGAAGAACTCCTTGAGGTCGGCGGTGTAGGCCGAGAACAGCACCAGTGCAGCAAGCCCCGCAGAACCGATGGCATAACCCTTGGTAACAGCCTTGGTGGTGTTGCCCACAGCGTCGAGAGCGTCGGTCTTTTCGCGAACGCTTTCTTCCATTTCGGCCATTTCGGCGATGCCGCCAGCGTTATCGGTTACCGGCCCGTAAGCGTCGAGAGCGACGACCATGCCGGCCAGCGCCAACATAGCGGTTGCGGCAAAGGCGATGCCCATCAGACCCGCAAGCTGGTACGTCACGATGATACCGACCACGATTACCAGCGTTGGCAATGCGGTTGATTCAAGGCTGATAGCCAGACCCTGGATCACGTTGGTGCCGTGGCCGGTTTCGGACGATTTCGCAATCGAACGGACCGGACGGTACTGTGTGCCTGTGTAATATTCGGTGATCCAGATGATCAGGCCGGTAACAGCCAGGCCCACCATCATCGACCAGAACAGCGACATACCAGTGAAGGATTGAGCGCCCACAGTGTAATCTGTGCCCATTCCGATTGCATGGTCGGTGGCCCAATAAATTGCCGGGATCGACAGAAGCGCAGTGGTGATGAAACCCTTGTACAAGGCGCCCATGATATTGTTCGATTTACCAAGGCGGACCATGTAGGTGCCGATAATCGAAGTCACGATGCAGACACCGCCAACCAGCAGCGGCAAGCTCATCAGATTGAACAGCTGTGTTTTGTCGAGGCCGACAAACAGCAGCGCAGTCAGAACCATCGTCGCACCAACGGTAACTACATAGGTTTCGAACAAGTCAGCCGCCATACCGGCGCAGTCACCGACGTTGTCGCCAACGTTATCGGCGATAGTTGCAGGATTGCGTGGATCATCTTCGGGGATGCCTGCTTCGACTTTACCGACAAGGTCGGCGCCGACGTCAGCAGCCTTGGTGAAGATACCGCCGCCGAGACGTGCAAAGATCGAAATCAGCGACGCACCGAAGGCGAGGCCAACCAAAGCGTCGATCACTTCGCGCTTTTCAGCGAGTACAGTGAGGTCAAGGCCCATCTGGTCAATCAACACCCAGAATGTTACCGAAATCGCCAGCAGCGCAAGGCCAGCCACCAACATACCGGTTACCGCACCAGCGCGGAACGCGACAGTCAGGCCTTCTTGCAAGCCGGTCTGCGCAGCAGCGGCCGTACGGACGTTGGCGCGGACCGAGATGTTCATCCCGATAAATCCGGCGAGGCCCGAAAGTACCGCACCAAGCACAAAGCCAGTTGCGGAAATTGTTCCGAGAAATACGAACACAAGCACTGCAACAACCACACCGACCATCCCGATGGTGGTGTATTGACGTTTCAGATAGGCTTGAGCGCCTTCCTGAATTGCGCCTGCAATTTCTTGCATTTTTTCATTGCCGGCAGATGCGCCGAGCACTTGGCGGCTGGTAATGAAGCCGTAAACGACGGCCAGCAATCCCAGTCCGATTGCGATATAAACTAGTTCCACGATTATCCCCTCGTGCATGTGGCATAGACATAGGCCCGCTTATACGGGTCGCTAAAGGTGGGATGGCTATAATCGCGCCGGGGTAGGGCGCAACCCCAAAGCGGCAGAAATGCACGGTTCGTCGCAAAATTTTGCAGTTAGTGCCGGTATCCGATGCCGTCGTGCGGGGTAACGATCTCGCGGTCGACCCATAAATTGGCGACGTCGTAGCCCAGAACTGTGCCGATCTTGGTTGCAGGAACAGGGCAACCATGGCCCGCTGGGAGGGTGAACAGCAACTGGTAATCATCGCCCCAGCGGACACATTCGTTGAGGCGGGCAGGGTCGGCCACCGGGAATGTCTTGCTTTCCAGCTGAAAAGTGACGTGGCTCGCCTTGGCCATCCGCCATGCATCCAGCAGCAAACCGTCAGAAACATCCATCATGGCAGTAGCCAGCGGAGCTAGCGCCTTGCCTTCGTCGAGAAGGGGAACCGGACGTCGATAGGCGATTGAATTAAGACCATCATTGGTGCCTTCTTCCAGACCCAGCATCGCCATGCCGAGAGTTCCGGTGACGTAAATGTCATCATCCTCGCGGGCACCGCGACGGTCTGGCACCGGAACGTGCGTAGCACGGCCAAGCGCTGTCATGCCAAGCGATCTCGGGCCATTGGCGGCGACCGTGTCCCCGCCGAGCAGCGCAATGCCATATTTGCCGAGTATCTCGAAAAGCCCTTCGGCAAACCGGCTGTCGTTCTGGCCCAATTGATGACCCAGCAACACGCCGATTGGCTCTGCGCCTTTGGCAGCTAGATCGGACAGATTTGTTGCGACAAGTTTCCAAGCGATGTCCGCCGGATCTTGATCGGGCAGGAAATGAACGCCTTCGACCAAGCAATCATGCGTCAGGATCAGCGTTTCATTGCCAAACTCCAGAACGGCTGCATCATCTTCAAGATTTCGCGCTGCCGGATGGGTTGCAAGCGCCCTTAGGTTTTCGATAAAGTCGAATTCGCCGCTCACCGGACCGATTTTGCAACCGCATCGAGCACACCGTTGACGAATTTGGTCTCGCGGTCATCGAAGAAAGCCTTGGCGACGTCGACATATTCGCCGATGATAGTGCCGACCGAGATATCGGCGCGGGCCATCAGTTCATACGAACCGGCGCGCAGGATTTGCAGCATGGTTTTGTCGAGGCGGATTACGCTCCAGCCTTCGGCCAGTTTTTCGGTCAGCTTGGCGTCAATTTCATCGCGCCGCGCGATCACGCCTGCGACGACATCGTCGAACAGATCGATATCCGCTTGCGCATATTCATCGTCCTCGATCACGCGCCCTAGCCGGTGCTGGTGGAATTCATCGAGCAATTTTGGCAGTTTGGTCTGCTCCATATGGTGCTGATACAGTGCCTGGACAGCGGCGAGGCGGGCGGCGGCGCGCGCTTGTGATTTCACTTTGCTCATGGGAGGCGGGCCTTGATTGATTGGGCGTGGGCGGGCAGGCCTTCGGCTTCGGCCAGCGCAATGGCGGCAGGACCGATGGCTTGCAAGGCGCTTTCATCCAATTCGATGAAGCTGGTGCGTTTCATAAAGTCGAGCACTGACAATCCACTAGAAAAACGCGCGCGGCGACCAGTCGGCAGCACATGGTTGGGACCGGCGACATAATCGCCGACCGCTTCGGGTGCATAGCGGCCAATAAACAGGCTGCCAGCGTGGCGAATGTCGTCGAACAGGGGCTGCGGATCGGCGACCGCCAGCTCGACATGTTCGGCAGCGAGACGGTTGGCCAGTGGTACGGCCTGATCAAGATTTTCGACAACGATAATGACGCCGTGCTTGTCCCAGCTGGCGCGTGCGGTCTTGTGCGTTGCCAGAATCGCGGCTTGCACGTCTATCCTGTCCTCCACCTGCGCCGCAAATGCCGCATCATCGGTTATCAGGATTGATTGCGCTTCGGGGTCATGCTCGGCCTGACTAAGCAAATCGGCGGCAATCCAATCGGGATTGTTCTGCCCGTCAGCAATCACCAGAATCTCGCTTGGTCCGGCAACCATGTCGATGCCGACTACACCAAACAGCTGCCGCTTGGCCTCTGCCACCCATGCATTGCCCGGACCGGTAATGACATCAACGCGCTTGATCCGTTCGGTTCCGTAAGCGAGCGCGGCCACGGCCTGTGCGCCGCCGATCCGCCAAATTTCGTCCACGCCCGAAATATGCGCGGCGGCCAGCACCAGCGGATTGACCGTGCCCTTTGGTGTCGGGGTGACCACGACCAGCCGCTCTACGCCAGCTACCTTGGCCGGAATCGCGTTCATCAGCAGTGAAGATGGATATGCTGCGCGTCCGCCGGGCACATAAAGCCCCGCTGCGTCAACCGCGCTCCATCGTGCACCGAGCCGCACGCCAGCCTCGTCAGTATAGTCGCGATTTTCGGGGCGCTGCGCCTCGTGATAGGATCGGATCCGGTCGGCCGCGAGTTGGAGCGCGCCGCGCAATGCTGGCTGTAGCGCGTCATAGGCTGAACGACATTGGTCCTTCGACACTGTCCAGTCGCTGTCCTGTGTGAGCGAATAATCATCGAACCGCTGCGTTAGATCGACCAGAACCGCATCGCCGCGACCCTTTACATCGCGCAGAATCGAACTGACTTTACCCGCTACATCGCCATCGCTTTCGCGTCGGTCGTTGACGATTTTACGAAATTCCCGTTCGAAATCAGGATCAACTATCGAAAGTATACGCATCAGGCGGCATCCTGCGCGGCATTGGCGCGGAACGCCTCGACCAGCGCGCCAATTCTCGGGTCGGTTTTGAGCGCCGCGCGATTTACAATCAGCCGCGCGGAAATCTGCATGATTATTGCGGTCTCGACCAAACCGTTCTGCTTCAGTGTTGCGCCGCTCGAAACCAGATCGACGATCCGGCCCGACAGGCCAAGGCTAGGTGCAAGCTCCATTGCGCCGTTCAGCTTGACGCATTCGGCCTGAATACCCTTGGCTTCGAAATGACGCCGTGTGAGCGAGGGATATTTGGTCGCCACGCGGACATGGCTGGCTCCGTCGATGCTATCGGCCCCGCCTTGCGGTTCGGCAACCGACAGGCGGCAATGGCCGATATCGAGGTCAACCGGCGCGTAAAGGTCTGAATAATCGAATTCTTCAATCACATCGCTGCCGACAATTCCGACTTGCGCTGCGCCGTGAGCAACAAAGGTCGCAACATCAAAGGCACGCACACGAATGAGCCGCATATCATCGCGTGTGGTGGCAAAGCTGAGTGAGCGATTGGCTTTGTCATGGAAGCCGTCCTCTGGCACTACGCCTGCACGCGCCATCACTGGCAGCGCTTCATCGAGGATACGGCCCTTGGGCACGGCAAAAGTCAGGCTAGGGCGCGAATTAGATGACATGGCGGGGCAGATAGTGCGGCAGGCGGTAAAGGGCAATCCATGAACCGAATTGCGAGCGGGAAGATTGAGTGATGACAGACCATCTTATGGACATGACAAGCGTTGCAGGCGGGATTGAGTGGCAGGCACGTCACGCGGAAGAGGCGGGAGCGACCTGCACCGGAAAAGTGGTCCGGGCACAATTGCAATTGCTTGAGAGCGGTACCGCAGTCGGGCGGCGCATGGCCAATTGGCAGGGCAAAGTTGTAGAAGACGCGATGCCGCTTCGGCTGGCCGGCGGTCTTCACAATTTACTCCTCACCGGAGAAGACCGCAGGTTGGAGCCGGTTTACCTTGGGCTGGTGCAGGATCAGGGGCAGGTCGATGCGATAGTCCTCGAACTCACCCAAAAATATGACACGCTACTGTTGCCATGGCTCGACGGGCCGCCGCAAACCAATGAGGCAGGTCGGTCATGGGCGTTTATGGCAGGGCTTCTCTGGCTTTCGGAGCGTTTGGGGCCGAAATTCGCGATCAATGAACTGGGAGCGAGCGCGGGCGTCAATACAATGATGGACCGGTACTTCTTCGATCTGGGCGGCGTGAAGGCGGGACCGGAGGCGTCCCCGATGCGAATTATTCCCGAATGGCGCGGCAATCCTCCGCCATGTTCCAGGGTAGAGATTGTCTCAATCCGGGGGTGTGACCAGGCGCCGGTTGATTTGTCTGATCCGGCGGCGGCGTTGCGTCTCAAAAGCTATGTCTGGCCCGAAGCAGCTGCGCGCATGGAGCGGATTGAAGCAGCCATCCGGCTCGCTAGCGAACAATCGCCAGATTTGGTGACGCAGGATGCAGGCGATTTCGTTGCGGAATTGCTTGCCAGTCCGCAGCAGCAAGGCGTGACCCGTGTACTGAACCATTCGATTGTCTGGCAGTACATTCCCCCGCAAACCCGCGACGCAATCGAACGCGCGATGGAGGCTGCGGGCGCTGAGGCGACCCAAGAGAAGCCGCTTGCGTGGATATCTCTTGAAACCAACCGCGAGACTTTTCGGCACGAATTACGGGTGCGCTA
>JBATLU010000432.1:0-1864 GCA_049289475.1 Pontixanthobacter sp.
CTCAGTTGACCGAGACAGGCCTGAACGACCGGATCGCCAATATGGAGGCCTTTACTCGCGCCGCGCTGGATCACCTTGAGAGCGTTTTAGGATCAGCCTAGAATTTGCGCCGCTTCCTCAGCCACAATATCGACCAGTCACCATTGACCAGCCGCTTGGCAAGCCGGAAACCCGCTGCGCGATAGGCTTTGCGCACCGCAGGCTCCTGCGTTTCAAGCAATCCGGCCAGCACCACATTCCCGCCGTCGGTTACGCTTGCGGCAAAATCACGCGCTAGCTCGACCAGTGGCCCGGCCAGAATATTGGCGATCAGCAGATCATACGGCCCGCGCGCCTGTAGCAACGGGTCATCCATCCCGTCGGCGATCACCATTGTGAGTTCGCCTGCGCGGTGGCCCATGGTGAAATGGTTCGCAGCGGCATTATCCTCGATCACCTGCGTACATACAGCATCGATATCGCTCGCCGTGGCAAGCGCGCGCGGCCACAAATCCATCGCGGCAAAGGCGAGCAGTCCGGTGCCGGTGCCGATATCGGCGTGGTTTCGTGCGGCAACCCCGCTGCGTTTCATCAGTGTCAGCATGGCAAGGCAGCCTGCGGTGGTTTCATGTTGGCCGGTGCCGAAGGCCTGACTGGCAGGTATCGCGAAATTCGTCAGCGCCGGATCGGGCGAAGGCGGGTGGTCGGGTGTATGGACATAAAACCGGCCCGCACGGATTGGATCGACGCCTTGCTGGCTCAGCGTCAGCCAGTCCTGCTGCTGAACTTTCTCGACCGTCAGCTTCGGCGCCTTGCCCGCAAACAGACCAGCGATGGCGGTCTTGTCAGCCTTGGTCGGATTGCGCGGAAGCCACGCTTCCAGCACCCAGTCATCGGGCTTGTCCTCGGCAATTTCGCTGCCCGCAACGACGACATCATAATCCCAATCGTCGATCTCGTCATGCGCGAGCAAGGCGTCCTGCACCACGGGCTTGCGCGCGAATGCGGTGATTTTCCAGCTAGCGGACATTTTTACTTTTGCCTTCCTCAGCCAGCCGTTTGTCGAGCCGTTCGCCAATTGCGGCAGCATAGGCTTTGCACCCGCCACTATCGACCAACGGTGCTTCGCCTTTCAGCCTGCCAATCATATTGCTTGCTGACGGGTGCGGGGTGAGCAAAATATCACAGTCGAGTGCAGCAAGGCGGAGCAGCCCCGCGCGGTATTCGGCCAACAATTCGGGGTGGTCGCTGAAGCGGTAACCATCGCTGCTGACCGGGCTCAAACTGTCGGCATAGACAATCGAGACGCATCCATACTCGTCGCAGCTGTTCCACTGCCAGCTAAGTGCGCCGATTGTATGCCCCGGCGTAGAGATCGCTGTGACGGTCGTACCAGCAAATCGGGCGTTTTCGCCGCCGCGCACAGATCGGACCTCGCCGGGTACTGGAGTCATTGAAGGCAAACTCGCCGCTTGCGGATCGCGCGGATCGGCTTTGCCAGAACGGATTACAGGGGCCGCCCCCCAGCCGGTGTAAATGGCCGCGCCACTCAGCATCTGGAGGCGGGCCATGCCGCCAACATGGTCAAAATGTTCGTGGCTTACGAAATGCGCTTTTACGTCAGCGATGGAGTAACCGAGCGAGGCGATATTGCTGGTCACAATATGCGAACCCGGTTCGGTCCCGCTATCGAACAGGATCAACCCGTCCTCGCTCGCAACCAGGATCGCCGAAATACCGCAGGTGCCGACATAATAAGTGTTGCCGTGGATGCGGTATGGCGGGGCGCGTTTGTCCCACTCGTCCCAATCCTTGCAAGTTGCTGTCCATGCAGCTTGATCGGCAGTCATCGCGGCAGGAGCAACGGAGTTTGCCGAAGGGACTG